>JAQTVX010000054.1 GCA_028706585.1 Candidatus Krumholzibacteriia bacterium
TGCCGGGACGATTGATTGTCACCCTCCCGCTGCGTTCCGACTTTTCATCGAGCACGTTCTCGAATCCCATCTCCTTCTCCTTTCTCACGATTCGGGCTATTTAAGAATGCGCGCGCGTAAGTGTCAACAATAAACTGTTTCTTGACTTGCAACGCTCCATTCGGCTATCCATTAATCGTATGAATGCGCTAATCCTGAAGACCGGCACGCTCATTTCCGGCCTGCTCTTTCTTGCGCTCGCCGGGTCATCCGCCGCGGCGGCCCAGACGCAGGAGGCCGTTCTCAAGAAGCAGCTTATATCCTATCTGGAAGGGATGGACCAACCGGAGACGAACGCTCCCGCGCAGGCGCTTTCCTCCCTTCGCGTCCATCCGATCACGGCAACCACCGCGTATCTCCTCCTGTATAGCGATCCCGTGCTGCTCAAGAAATTCTATCCCGATATCTCGCGAACCGTTATGCAGCTCTTCTCGCAGGCGAACACAACGGACGACGGCCTCGTAAGAGCGGCGTCCGGCGCTCCGGCCGGAACAGGAGCCTCGCTCTCGCCCGGTCTGAACGCGCTGGCCGCGCTCGAGCTCTACAGTCTCCATCTCATCGCGTGGAAAGCCGGGGCATACGAGGACGCGCTCGAGTTTCTCGCGTGGTCGAATTCGCTCTCGGACGCGGTCACGCAGCGCTTTCTTGATCCGCGGCGGCATTGCTTCTATCCCATCAACGGCAACGGGAAGTTCGCTGCGGCTCACGAGCCGGGACAGCTGCTGCCGCTGATATTGGACCAGGATCTCGGTCCGGACACGCGCGGGAGAATCGCCTCCGAATATCTGGAGCGAAACGCGAGCTCCCCGGAAGCGAAGCTGACGCGCTTCCTTGCTTACGATCCGTGGGATGACCCCGCCATGCGTTTCGTTGTGGTCGATCTGCTCGCCGGAACCTTGCCGGCGGATGGCGAGCTTCTCACGGCGCTGCGTGCGTCGGCGGAAAGCTCCATGCCGGAAGCAGCACCGCTGCAGAGACCATGGATCGACTTCTGGCGCGATGACCATCTCATCTGTGAGCGTCTCTTCCCACCCTGGAAAACGATCTCTTCCCTCGTGAATCTGATGCTCCTCTTCGAACGCGAAGCATTCGTGGAACCGAAAGAGCTCGAGGAGCTCGGGGACGGAGTCGATTCGCTCGTTGCGATGCTCTCCGAAGAAAGAATGAGCGTCGAGTCCTATCAGGCCGCAACGTCCGGCGTTAACCGCTTCCTCGCGAAGATGTCGCGGTTTTCCGAGCTTCTCGAGTCCAAGAAGGAGCGCTGGAGAGTCATCGACGAGACGAAATGGCTCACGCTTTCGCCGCGGATCAAGCGGCTCATCACAGAGACACTCGCAGGTTCGCTGCCGGAGCTCGGGCGCTTCAAGGCGGATCTTTCCTCACGCCTCGAACGAGACGGCGGGCTTCTGTTCAGGCTCGACCTGCCCGAAGGACCCGTGTCGGGAGGCAGGCCCATTCCATTCACCGCCTCACTTCAAACGCTGCGCGACACGGTGGCCGCATCGCAGCCCTACGTGCAGATCGGCGACATGAGATGGAAAATGATGGAGAGCGACAAGGTCGTCACGCTCACAGGGGGCGGGGCGCCGCTCGTCTACGAGGGAACGATGACGCTTCCCCCGACCGCCGAGCCCGGAATCATCACTCTTCCCTCGATCATCGATTTCGCCCATGACGGAGGCAGAATCGAGATTCACCGCATCGGAAGCGTTGCGCTGGCCAAGCAATACGACGCCGAGCTCGACCTTCCCAAGGGGCGCCGCATCGGGAATAGTCCCGTGCCCGTCGATATAGCGCTCACCGGCAAGAGCGACCACGACATCCGGGGAACGGTCGAGGGCACCTTTCTCCGCGAGTTCGTGACGGCACCCCCGCTGCCGGCGCATTTCATCGCAAAGAAGGATTCGGAGCGCACGGACCTCGCTCTGACCATCGCTCCAAAAGGGATAATCTCGCCCGGGCGCTATCCCTTTTCGTTGACCGTGGTGCTCGACGGCACCCCGATCGCGCTCTTCGAAGAAAGCCTCATCAAACCGTTTCGATGGCTCCACCTCGGGCCTCTGACGAAACAGGACGATGCGCTCAGAAATCCGCTCTCGCTCCAGGCCAACCTTCTCAGGAAATACACGACCGCCGACGGCCGCGCGATTCAGTGGAGGGAAGCTCCTGCCGGCGCCATCGACGCCGAAGGGGCGCTCTGGCCGCAGCGTCTCTACGGAAAGGTTCCAGGGGGCTGTATGCTCCTTTACACCGTGGTCGACTGCCCCGCGCGCACCAAGCTCCTCTGGAAGCTTCTCACGAACAACTCTGTCTGCCTCTGGATCAACAGCGAGCCGATTCTCACGGGAACCGAGAATCCCTCCAATGAAGCCACAGGACAGATCGAGCTCAGGAAAGGCCCAAATTCGTTTCTCATCTCTGCGAGTTGGCGCGATTCGCCCCGCGGTATTCTGCTCGAAATGACGGACGAAAACGGTCTTCCTCCGACTGGAATGAGCAACGAGATCGACGCGATCGTCGACGGTTACGACCGTCTCACCGCGCCGGAGAGCGAGACAAGAGAGGAAAAACCGGCCCCGGACCAGATGAGAAGCATCGCCTTCAAGTATATAAACTCCGGCGCGGCCGAGGTATCGGTCATCGGTTCATTCAACAACTGGGACCCGGTAACGACGCCAATGAGGAGAGAGTCGAAGGGCGCGTGGACCGTTCGCCTCGCCCTGCGCCCCGGGAAATACACGTACAAGTTTCTCGTGAATCGGAAGCAAAAGGTGCTCGACCCTGCGAACCCCGCCACCGAACCGGACGGCTTCGGCGGCAGCAACTCGGTTCTCGAGGTTCGCTGAAAGGCGCGGCGCACATTCCTGGAGGAAGAGACACAATCGTGGAAAATGGGAAAAAGAAGCGGCGCATCTTGATCGTCTTCGGAACGAGGCCCGAAGTGATCAAGCTCGCGCCGGTCATAGAGGAGTTCCGGAAACGCCCGAAGACTTTTTCGATCGCGACCTGTTTCACGGCCCAGCACCGGCAAATGTGCGAACCGCTACTCCGATTCTTCTCCATCCCGTGCACGCACGATCTCAACGTCATGATCGAGAAACAGTCGCTCATGGACATCGCCACGCGGACCATGAGGCGCCTCGACGCGGTTCTCGAACGCGATAAGGTCGACATGATCGTTGTGCAGGGTGATACCGCCTCGGCGTTCGCCGCGGCGCTCACCGCCTTCTACAGACGCATCCCCGTCGCACACGTCGAGGCGGGCCTCAGAACGCACAATATCTGGAACCCGTACCCGGAGGAGATGAATCGACAGCTCATCAGCCGGATCGCGCAGCTACACTTCGCGCCGACGCAGCGCGCGTCGCAGGCGCTGACGGAGGAAGGCGTCGCCGAAAAGAGCGTATTCGTCACCGGCAACACTGTAATCGACGCGCTCTATCTCACGCTCACGAAGCTCCGATCAGGGGCGAAGAAACCATCGGCGCGGGCGTGCGGGAGCCGCCGATTGATCCTGGTCACGGCGCACCGCCGCGAGAACTTCGGCGCCGGAATCGACGAGATCTGCGCCGCTCTTCTCGACCTCGTGCGGCGGAACAAGAACGTCGAGATCATTCTCCCGGTGCACCCGAATCCAGCCGTCAGGAAGCCGATCGAGCGCGCCCTCTCGTCGCAGCCGCGCATAACGCTGTCTCCCCCGCTCGAGTACATGGACCTGGTGGCAATCATGAAGCGATGCAGCATCGTCCTCACCGATTCGGGGGGCCTTCAGGAGGAGGCGCCGGCCCTGGGGCTTCCGGTCGTCGTCATGCGCGATGAGACCGAGCGCCCCGAGATCGTCGAGGCCGGCGGGGCCATTCTGGCGGGGCCCCACCGCAATAGAATCGTCAGGGAGGTCGAGCGGATTCTGGATAGCAACGAGCTGTACAACCGAATGGCAAGGGTGAGGAACCCGTTCGGCGACGGGCGTGCGGCGAAGCGCATCGTCCGCATCACAGATACATGGTTCCGTTCCACCGACTCTCGAGATATGCGGATTCTTCGGAAGAAGATCGAGTTTCACGTGTGAGGGGAAAAGACGATGAGAAAACCGTTACGAGATACTGTCCGGCGCGCGAGTCTCGCCGTCGCATGCGCGGCTCTGGCGGCGCTCGCCTTCTGTGGGGCCTCCCGCGCGGAGACACCGCGGCGTATCAGCGTATCCATCAATCCCGCTTGCTACATCTTTGACTCCCGGTTCTTCGACGTCGACGACGCATTCGGCGGGGATGTCGCCCTGCGGTATGAAATCGCCCGGTACATCCATTTCGAGAGCGCCATCGGAAGCTTCAGGGGCAGAGGAGGCGGCGTGGATGTCGACGGATTCGATTACCGCTTGAACCTGGTCGGCGTCATTCCGGTTCTCGTCCCCTATCGCCCGATCGCTCGCCTGGGCGTCGGGTTCATTTCGGTGGATCCGATCACGGTGACTCCCACCGAAACGTTCCGCCCGACCCAGACGGCTTTCTATTTTCTTTTCGGCGCCGGTATCACCCGCTCGATGGGCGACAGGGTGCTGGTCGAACTGGGCGCGAACCTCTGGCTCACGCCTTATAGATACCGTATATACCGCTTCGACCGCCAGGACGTCGAGGCGACCCCCGAACGCTTCGAACATCTCGCGATTTCGGTCGGAGCCGCGTATACCTTCTGAACGCGGGGAAATTCAAGGAACGTAGATCATCTTGATCGACTTCGCGGCGCTCCCCGAGCGGAACACGCAGAAGTAGACCCCGGCGGCTGCGCCGTTCTCGGCTGGCGCCCATCGAAGCGTTTGGGTTCCGCGGCCGAACCTGCGGTTGGCGAGACGCGCCACGCGCCTTCCCGATACGTCGTAGACGTCGACCGCCACGGAACCGGCCGAGGGCTGGAAAAAGCTCAGTGTGGTCTCGTTCGCGAAAGGATTCGGGTAATTCTGATCCGCCGTGAACGGAAAGCTCGGCATCCGAAATGGGCCGTCGAGAGCGTAGATCTCCTCTCCCCCACCGCTGAAATACGTGACGATCCGGTATGAATACGACGACCCGGGAGCGACCGAAGAATCCTGGAACGAGTATGCGCCGGATTCGCTCTTCAGCGTATCCGGAATCACAGGCTCATACGGCCCGCCTGATGCAGAGCGATAGAGCAGACATCCGCGGACTCCCGACGTGCTCTTGAGCTCCCATTCAACAAGAAAATAGCTCCGGCCAGTCGTCACACCGGCGCTGTGGTAAATCGAGGCGATCGTGAAGGGCCCCGCGAGCGCGTATGCATCATCGCCTCCACCGTTCATATATGTGATGATCCTGTAACTGTAAGGTGTTTCCGGTACCACCGATGAATCCGGAACTGCGAATGCGCCGGATTCGCTCTTCAGCGTATCCGGAGTCACAGGCTCATACGGCCCGCCTGATGCAGAGCGATAGAGCAGACATCCGCGGACTCCCGACGTGCTCTTGAGCTCCCATTCAACAAGAAAATAGCTCCGGCCAGTCGTCACACCGGCGCTTCGGTAATTCGATGTGATCGCGACCGCGTTTTCGATTGTGGAAATCTGCCCATCCCCGCTTACAACACTCAAATTCCAATTTCCGGAGCAGCAACCGGCAATAGGGAATCCCGCGATGATACGCTCCTCGCCGCGCCAATCGACCGGGTCCGCCCGGATCGTATCGCGATCGAGCGACAGGTACGCAGTCGCCCCGTACAGCATCCATGAGCCGCGAATATCGAGGACCGCCTCCGCGTCGGTCTCCTTGTCTATCGTATCGGGCAGAACCTCCTCGATGCCCGGGACGGGCATGCCGCCCCTGAAGGTCGCCGAGCTGGTTGTGGCCCCGTACGAGATGCCGGTGATCCTCACCGGAGTGCTCGTGCCGTCGTTGCTCTCGCTCCCCGGGATCGTCGCTGGACCGAAGGAACGGTTGTTCGCGCTTCCAGGATAGGGATCGCCGTCGTCCCCTTCGTCGCCCCCGCTGTAGGTGGGGAGAAGAAGGTTGCCTTCGCCGTCCGCCTCCTCGAGCACGAGGCCGCGCGTCTCCGAGTTCGACGAGCCGCCGCTGTTGCCGAGCTCCGAGTAGCAGATGCTGTTCTCTGCGTGCCAGACGAGCATCCCCTCTCCCTTGAGGTTCGCGTCGAAGCCTGTTTTGCGTCGGTTGTCCACGAGAAAGTACTCGGCGACCGGAGAGCCGTTCCTCCATGCTCCCGAGTCGAGCTCGAAATCTGCGGAGTAATCCACCCCACCGCCATGCACCTTGACATTATCTATTGCGAATGAGAATCCCTCTGCCGAATTGTAATAACCGTCCTCATCGCTGTAGCTCCCGTCGGACGTGAAGTCGAAGCGCAGCGTGAAGCTCGCGGCCCCCGCTGGGAGGTACGCGTCGAGATCCATAGTCTCCCTGGCCGAGGCGCGCCCCGTATAGACGGCCAGCGTTTCGACGCCGCCATTCACTTCGATTAGGAGCCTCCCGAAATCGTAAGTCTCCTCTGCGTCGATCGTCACGTCGTATTGCAGCGAAACCGGCCGGTCGGCGTTCACCGAGAAGTCATGGTACATCGATTCGTGCCAGCCGTTTCCATAACCCGCGGCCCCGGGCCAATTCCTCACCCACGCCTCCGCGTCGGTATGCCCGACGACGAGGTCGTAATCATCGGCCGCATTCTCCAGCCGCCTGAAACGCCGCGTCGGAAGCGGAATCCTCACCGCATCCGCCGACGTGCCGATTGCGCCGAGCGCGATCGTCTGAGGCTGCCAGCCGACCTCGATAGGGTTCAACCATCCGAGCTGCTCGCGCGACCATGAGCATAGATGCGCCGGGGAAGCGGCCGTATTCCAATTGCCCGCTCCCATTAGACACCAGTAGCCTACACCGCTCGCGCCCCCGTTGTAATCATAGAGGTCGGGAAGACCGATGGCGTGTCCGAGCTCGTGGCAGATGACGCCGATCTCGTTCAATCCGTTGTCGCACGAATATGAGGGAACGATAATGTAGTCGTCGATCTTGATCGATCCGCCGCCCGCCGCCGCGTCGTTCGTGCCGTACGGCTCCCCGCCCGAAACAGGCCATGAGTGGTAGGTCCATGAATGCGACCATATATGCGGTGAATAGCCGTCGCATTCGGCCCCGAACGTGGGATGAATCACGAGCAGAACGTCGACGAACCCATCATCGTCTCCGGAGTTCGGAACGCCGTCGGGGCCGTCGTTATCGTAGAGCCCGAAATCGACCGATGGATCGAGCGCGTCGACGATCTCCTTGATCATTTCTCCGACGTGCGCGTCTCCGGGCTCGGTCCCGAAGCTGCCGCCTACGTAGTACGACTCCAGCTGCGATAGCGTCGTCCAATCGAAAACCGTTCCCGTCACATTCAGAAGCCCGTACGAAACCTCGCTCCAGTATTCGCTCAGCGTGCCCGGAGTCCACGGCCCAGTGAAGATCTCCTTGTCGATGGTATCCCTCGTGAACGGCGCCTCGCCCGTATCGCTGTAAAGCCCGAGCACGGCCGGAATCGCGAGCTCCCCGCCCAATGCTCTCGATGGATCTTGCAGCGCGGCACTCTCGACGAAAGACAGCAGCCGGTAACGCGGATCACCCTTCATCTGGTGCGAGCGCCGCTGGATCCAGGCGTGCTGGAGCGTGAAGGCGTTCTTATCAATCCGCTTGAGCTCGCGAAACTGCTTCGGGAGCGGCCCGCCGTTCTTGGGGGATACGATGCCGGCCCGGACCGTGGACGTGAAAGCGATGAGGCATACGCCGATGAGAACCCACGAGCGAAGCGTCTTCAATTGTCCACCTCGCGGAAAAGGGGCTTTACGGAACGCCGCCGGCATCATTCGATCGGATTTACCACGGCCTTGTACGATCCAGCCGGAACGAGCGTGTTGCCATGGTCGCACATCGCGACGCCGATGAACTGGGCGTCAGCGGCCGGGAGAAGCTGTATCTCCGCGTTCTTCAGCTCCTCCGTGACGTTGAGCGTAAGGGCATGCAGCACTATCCTAGGCCCGACCACGCATGGAAAGGTCTCGCTGATTCCGGCATCGAAGGTCCCAAGGAGCGCGGCCCGCTCCGCGTAGAATTTGTCATTCTCTATCGCGAGGCCCTTCGGCAGCGCGAGCCTGTACTCGACCGCGGCGATCTGCATAGTCTCGGGGAAATTCACTGCAATGTAGATCACGAGCTCCTTTTCGCGGGATCCGAGCTTGATGGTGCGCTTCGTGCACTGCTCGTCGAAGAACACGCTGAAGCTCACCTCTTGCGAAACGTACGAAAGGGTAGTGTCCTTCTTCGTCGAATCTGGCGGAGCGCCCTCGGTCTTCGTTTCTTTCTTCGAACAGGAAAGGACCAGGAACAGGCTCATCAACGCAATGAGCACCGCACGGCCGCGTTGACTCAGAATCATCATGCTACCTCCTGGTTGTGATACGCCGCTAATTGCCGTTCGCAACGTCCACTCAGATAATAAGGACAATAGCTCGATTATACAACGGATTTCAATCACATTACGGTTGACCGGCTGCGCCGCTTCGGATAGAATATCGTCTGCTCTATTCGCAAATGAGCTTCTATCGTATGCGCATACCGGCGGTGAACCTCCCGAGGAGGTATTTCCCTTGAAAGCCAAGAAAGACAAGTTCGAGTTACTCGCGAAGAAGCGCGAGCAAGCGCTCCTCGGCGGCGGCATCGAGCGCATCCAGAAGATCCACGATTCGGGGCGTCTTACCGCGCGCGAGCGGATCCACAAGCTCTTCGACGAGGACACTTTCCAGGAGCTCGGCGTATTCGTCACCAACCGCTCGACCTGGCCGGGCATGGAGGATAACAAGATCGTCGGCGACGGCGTGGTCTGCGGGCACGGCCTCGTGAACGGACGCAACGTATTCGCATTCGCCCAGGATTTCACCGTGTTCGGAGGCAGCTTGAGCGAGGCGAACGCCGGCAAGATCACGCGCCTTCTCGATATGGCGATGGAGAACGGAGCGCCCGTGGTCGGCCTTTGCGACAGCGGTGGCGCACGCATTCAAGAAGGAGTCGCGAGCCTCGGAGGCTACGCGGATATCTTCCTTCGCAATACGCTCGCCTCGGGAGTCATTCCCCAGATCTCCGCGATCATGGGGCCCTGCGCGGGAGGCGCGGTATATTCCCCCGCGATCACTGACTTCGTCTTGATGGTGAAAGACACCAGCCACATGTTTATCACCGGCCCGAGCGTGATCAAGAAGGTGACGCATGAAGACGTGACTTTCGAGGAGCTCGGCGGCGCGTTCACGCACAACAGCAAGAGCGGCGTAGCCCACTTCGTGGCGGACAACGACGAAGCCTGCCTCGCGATGATCAAGGAGCTCCTCTCCTATCTTCCGCAGAATAACCTCGAGGATCCGCCGTATGTCGCGCCGAGCGACGACCCGGGGCGCAAGGAACCGAAGCTCGCCGAGATCATCCCGGACGACCCGCGCCTGCCGTACGACATCAAGGAGATCATCAACCTGATCATAGACAACGGCGCGTTCTTCGAGGTGCAAGCGCTTTGGGCGAAGAACATCGTGGTGGGATTCGCACGTCTCAACGGACACGTCGTGGGCGTCGTCGCCAACCAACCGCTCTGCATGGCGGGGGTGCTCGACATCGATTCCTCGACGAAGGCGGCCCGCTTCGTGCGCTTCTGCGACGCCTTCAATGTTCCACTCATAACGTTCGAGGACGTTCCGGGATTCCTCCCGGGAACGAACCAGGAATGGGGCGGCGTGATCAGGCACGGCGCGAAGCTGATATTTGCCTACTGCGAAGCAACGGTGCCCAAGATCACCGTTATCACGCGGAAAGCGTACGGCGGCGCGTATTGCGTCATGTCGAGCAAGCATATACGCGGGGACTACAACGTTGCCTGGCCGACGGCCGAGATCGCCGTCATGGGAGCGGACGGCGCCGTCGACATTCTCTACCGCAAGGAGATCTCGTCGGCCGAGGATCCGGAGGCGGAGCTCCAGCGCTACATCGACATGTACGTGGAGTCGTTCGCGAATCCCTACGTCGCGGCGTCCT
>JAQTVX010000055.1:0-1776 GCA_028706585.1 Candidatus Krumholzibacteriia bacterium
AAGCCCCACGATTCCCAAGAATGTCGATATCGGGTTCGATTGGCTTTCCTCTACAGGCTTCCCCTTAACCGCCACAAGCCAAACCAGTGCGCCCAAAACGACGAGGATTACGACAGCGACTGCTGCATGGAGCCGGACTGGATTGATATATCGGTGTCGCCGCTCGACCGTTCGAGGGTCAATTCCACCGCATCGGACGGCTGGGCGCTCAGCTTCACGCCCAGCGTCGCCGTTCCGCCTTCGGGGACGACAACCGAGCCGGCGCTCGCAACGATCTCGAAATTCGCCGACGAGCTGCTCGTCGTGAACGACTCCGAAGCCGAGATCGTCAGCGCCATTCCCGACTGGTCGCGCGTCACGGCCCGCACGATGTAAGTCGAGTTTTCGGCAAGCCCTTCGAGCAGAAGGTCGTGCCGGGTCGCCAAATTCGATGCCGTCTCGGTCTCAAGGACCGTCGATTCCCCCACCCGCCTGTACCAGAGTCTTCCGGTCGAGGCGACGGCCGTCGTCCAATACACGCGGCACGTCACGCTGTCAACGGTGACGACCGAGTCGATTCGACACTGGCCCTTGAACGATTCGGAGGCTTCATCGGAAATGGACAACGCGGACACCACGTTGGTCGAGAAACTGCCCGCCGTCCCGGTCGCGTTCTGCGATTTGAGGCGGTACCAGTACGTGACGTCGTATTCGAGTGAAGCGTCCGTATCCGTATACGTCGTTTCCGAGGAGGCTGCCGAGCCGATGGGAACGAAATTGTTGTCCTTGTCGACCGACGAGCGATAGATGAGCACCTGGCTGACGTCCGCGCCCGTCACCGGGGACCAATGAATGGTGTACCTTATTCCGGTTTGCGGAAAGGCGGGGGCAGAGCAGACTAGAATTGCTGCGATACAACCGAGCGATTTCAGAACTTTCATCCGTTCCCCCTCACGCCCTTTTATGAACGATACGGTGCTCCGGGCGTTTTGTCAATTTTTGAACGGAGCGAATCCTCAAAATGCAACACCGCGATGGCAATCGGCCGGCGCCTCTGTGCCCCAATCGCCGCCGCGCGCCGGCCGGCGCGGCCGAGCCGTAGGTGTCTCGTTGTTTCCAGAACTCTCCTTTGGCTCTCTATCGTCTCGCTCCGGATCGTCAATTGTTGGCGGCGCAACAGCTGCCTTGCTAAAGTGAGACCTCTCGAAGGGAACAAAATTGCATACGTTATTCCAGTTCGCCCGTTCTCAGGATCGCGCCGGGGCCGTTCCGGCGGCGTCGCCTGCGGCGGAGGCGAGCACCTCGCCCAATTTCCTCGCGTTTTCGTCCCATGAGCCGGCCGGGCATTCGATCCGCTCCCGATTCCAGGAGCGCGCGAGCGCATCTGCGAGCGCCCCGGCGAGAGCGGCGACATCGCCGCGCCGAAAAAGAATGCCCGAGTCTGAGGAGACGATCTCGGGGATGCCCCCGGTATCGGCCGCGACGACCGGGGTACGGCAGGCGAGCGCTTCGAGCACCACGTTCGGGGTCCCTTCGGCGAGGCTCGGGAGGCAGAAGAGCTCGCATGCGTTGAACCACGTGCCCATCAGGCGGTGCTCGACGCGCCCGTGGAAACGCACTGGCCTTTCGCCGCCCAGGCGCCGCGCGAGAGCGGCGAGCCGCCCGCGCTCGGGGCCGTCACCGATGATATGAAGCTCGCGGCCCCCTGCCTCGAGCTTTCCGAAGGCCTCGATCAGAAGGTCCAGCCCCTTGACCCGCTCGAGATTGCCGGCGTACAGGACGATCCTCCTGGATTCA
>JAQTVX010000055.1:1786-10050 GCA_028706585.1 Candidatus Krumholzibacteriia bacterium
CCTCGCGGCTCCGCGGTCCATCGGGCGGAACAGGTTCCGGTCGATGCCGTTGTAGATCACTCGGATTTTCCCGGCTTCGACCCCCGCGGCGACGAGCCGGTCGCGCAGCGCCGCGCTCACCGAGACCACCGCCCAGGCCCCGCGCATCGCCTCTAGAATGAGGCGCTTGCGCGCGGCGTATTCCAGATACTCGTTGACGTCGCTCCCGTGGACCCGCTCCACGATCGGAATCCCGTATAGAGCGGCGAGATGCGAGGCGGCCCAGCAATCCGGGTAAGCCCAGGTGGCATAGACGACGTCGGGCCAATCCTCGCTTACGAGCCGGTCGAAAACGGCGCGAATCGAGCGCTCATAGAACTCCCCGTAGAAGCTGCGCATGATCTTCGGCGTATAAAAGTAGGTGGGATAATGAACCGCCATGATATCCCGGCAATCCGCCGAAGGTTTTGGTGCAGCCCCGCGCAGGGCGAGCATGGCCCGGCGCGGCCAGGGGACGGGAACAATCGCCCTCAGCTCATGCTCGGCGGCGAGGTGAACGAGCTGCTGCCTGTTGAAGGACGCGAATCCAGGCCTCGTGACGTCTGGAAAGAGATTCGTTATACAGATGATCTTCATTCGTTCTTCATGCCACCGGCGAGAGCGTCATCCAACGCCTTATCTCCCTCCCACCGGTTGAGGTAATGGTTCAGAATAAAGATGCTGATGATCCCCCCG
Organism: Candidatus Krumholzibacteriia bacterium; assembly: GCA_028706585.1. GTDB lineage: Bacteria > Krumholzibacteriota > Krumholzibacteriia > Krumholzibacteriales > Krumholzibacteriaceae > SSS58A. Next base: position 2,501 of record JAQTVX010000055.1, read on the forward strand.
AGAACCCGCGATACCAGCGTGACGACCGCCGCGCCGACGGCGCCGTACGGCGGGATGAAGATGTAGTTGCCCGTAAAATTGAGGACGAGGTTGATCCCCGCCATCATCGTGAAGAGCTGTGGCTTGTTGAGAGCATGGCCTACAAGGTTGATGGGGTTGATGATCGTGAGAAAAATGAACGCTCCGATCAGTATCTGGAACAGGGCGACGGCTTGCGTATATTTTGGGTAGAACGTCTCGATGATCGGCTTCGCGAAGATGACGAGCAGCACGCATACCACGCCGACCAGCGCGGTCACCTTGAGTGTGTCCCGGAAATAGCGGAAAACCTGAGCCTTCGTCGTGAACTTGGACACTTTGGGAAGGAGCACGACGTTCAGAGTCTCGGGTATCATCTCGATAGGACGCACGAGCAAGAAGGCGACCGAATATATACCGACCTCCGTCGACTGTTTGAAGTAACCGAGCATCAGAACGTCGAGCCGGTCGAAAAGCATGAATAGCAAGCTGAAGGCGAAGAGCCAGCCGCTGTAGCGAAGCACCTCGCCGAGGGGATACGCGGTCGACTGCTTCCGCGTGTAGTACTTCCTCGGAATGACGAGGGACATTATGAGAAAGCCGATAAACGTCTGGGCGATGTTGATGGCCATCGTGTTGTTGACATTGAGCGACGCCGCCCGCCATACGACGACGAGGAGGACAAGACGCGCAACCGACGAGACGACGTTGATGAAGGCCATCTGCTTGAACTTCTCGTACGCCCGAAGCACCGCTTCCGTATGATACGAGACGTTGAACAGGAACGCTCCTAGCCCCGCCAGCCTGAGGGGCGTGATGAGCGTCGCGCTGTGGTAGACGCGTACGGCGAGCACCGGGGCGCAGAAATAGGCGAGCGCCATGAAACCGGCCGAGATCGCCAGGCGGAAGGAATAGATGCGCCGGAAGATGCCGACGGCGTTTTCGTCGTCGTTCTGGACGAGATGGTACGACAGCTTGCGGATCATCGTCGTCGTGAGCCCCAGCTCGATCACGGATCCCGCGATTCCCATTATTACGGAAGCGATGGTGAAAAGTCCCAAATTCGCCGGACCGAGGGCATCAGCGACGATAATGCTCGCGATGAAACCGATAGCGGCCGTCACGACCCTGCTCGCGTAGATGTAGGCGAGCTGACGGACGCTCTCGCGTTTGAGCGTGTCCACGATCCAGGTTTTGAGGAGGTTCAACTGCCTCATAGGGAATATCGACGGCGCCGCCGTCACCCGATCATCCTGCGCAGCTTCACAACCACGCTCCGGACCGGATAGAATAGATGGTCGTTCATGATGAACGTCTTCGTGATGAACTCGGATCGCGCAAAGAAGTTCAGGAGCTTGATCGCCCAATCCTGGACGGCCGGCTCGATGGCGACCCGGTACCTCTCGAGATCCCCGTCGATCTCGATGTCCTGCCCGGCGATCGCCCCTATCCCCCGCTCGGCTGCGAGCCGCACGTGGCCCGACGAATACGGATCCAGGCCTATGAGCCTCATGCTCGTCGCGTCGACCGCGACCTCATCGACGCCCCCCAAGACGACGTTCGCGTTGATAGGATAGCCGTTGATCGGGCCTCTCCCCTGCATACCGACGATGCCGTCCATGATGGCGAGCCTGACCGGAACGAGCCGGGCGATGTCGCAGAGGAGCCCGTCGAGGTGCTTGTGCCAGATGAGGCGATCCCTGCGCGGCACGCACCCCCACTGATTCTTGAGGCATCCCGTAAAGACGGTCGTCGCGTGCGTCTTCAGCGCGGGAAGCGTTATGAAGAAATCCGTCTCGAGGAACCGGCGGGCAAAGCCCCATTTTCCGAGAGTCTCGTTGGGAACCCACACCTGCTCTTCGTTCGAGAAATTGACCGCCTCGACGCCGTAACGTTTTACCAGATCGTAAATGCCGTTGTTCTCGTAGGCCTGCTCGACCGTGTAGCGGGCGCCGTCTCCCTCCCCGATCGTGATATGCGGCGTGATGTCGCGGATATGCTTCACGACGGACTCGATGAGGGCCAAGGACGTGTTGGCCGTGTGCTTCATGTCGATCCGCTCGGTGCAGAGATTGGGCTTGATCAGCACCTTCGTTCCCGGCCCTATCGAGCCGGGAACGTTGCAGAATGAGAAGATCGCGGAGACGGCCTCATCGAGAGGCCTGTCCGCGACCGAGCGGATAATGACTCTGGTTTTGCCCATACGGCACTTCCTGCCTCGCGCATGCGCGCCCCGGCTGTCGAACAATAAGCAATAGACTTGCCAAACGCCGACAGGTTAAACTTATAATTATGCGCGGGTCTTTTGTACACACATTTCTGGAGCTGGAAGCCTCGCGCGGTCCGGCCGGATCGCGCATCGTTTCCGCCGCCGGCAAGGGCCGCCTCACGAACGGACTCGTATGACGAAACGACACGCGTTGGGGCACATCCTCGCCGCGATCCCGCCCGGCGTCGCGCGGCGAGTGCGCCTCGCGCAACGCGGCAGGTACCTCACCGTTCTCTGTTACCACCGGATTCTCGAGAGGCCTCCGGATTTCCCGTTCGACGACGAGCTCGTCAGCGCCTCCCCTGCCCAGTTCGAGGACGAGCTCCGCTTTATCGAACGCCACTGGCGGGTCATCAATTTCAGAATGCTTCGCGAGCATCTCGAGCGGGATGGGAGATTCCCTGACCGTTCCCTCATAATCACCTTCGACGACGGCTACATCGACAACTGCGAGGTGGCCTTCCCGCTCCTGAGAAAGCACGGACTTCCGGCCGTAATGTTCGTGGCGGCCGGGTACATGGGGGAGCGCCGGCTCTTTTGGTGGGACAGGCTCGCCTATATCGCCAAGACGGCGAAGCGGCGCTCGGCCTCGATCGACGAACCGCTGCGCCTGAAGATCGATCTCGATTCGTTCCACGAGGCCCAGGACGCCGCCCGGCGCCTCATAGGCACCGCAAAAACGCTTCCCGAAAGCGACAAGGAGCTCTTCATCAAGCGTCTCGCCGCGGCCTTCGAGGTCGAGATCGACGAGGGGGCGTTCGCGATGACGATGCGCTGGGACCAGTTGAGGGAGATGGACGCTCAGGGAATCGAGATCGGGGCCCACTCGATCAGCCATCCGATCTTCTCGAACATCGACCCCGGCCTCCTGGAGCGGGAGGTATCGCAGTCGAAGGCGCTCATCGAGAGAGAGCTGGGCCGCGAGGTCATCACATTCGGCGCCCCCGGCCGCGGGAGAATTCCCGCGGAGGCGAAGGAGCGGTTCGAAAAGACGCTCCGCGGCCTCATAGAATCGAGCGGCTACTCTTTCAGCACGATGTATCAATGGGGGCTCGTGTATGAACGCGATTTCGACCCGTTCGCGATACGGCGCATCGGGATCGAACGCTACGACTCGGCCCCCGTTTTCAGGGCGAAGCTCTCCTTCCCCGAGCTCATGCCATACTGAGGAGAATCACGATGGCTCCAGACGATCGCTCCGCGCACCGCGTTCTCTATCACCTGCGCACGCAGGGAACGGGCTCCGAGGGGATCCACATCCGCGGCATGGTCCACGCGTTCCGATCGAAGGGGTACGAGGTCGATTTTCTCTGGCCCCTAGGGGAGGGCGACCCGACGGTCCGCGCAGGGGTCAACCCGTATGAGCGCAAACGTATCAAATCCCCCATCGAGCTCGTCGTTCCGCTGATTCCGGGGCCGGTCTTCGCGATCCTCGAGTACTGCTACAACTTCTGGTCCGGCCGGAAATTCTCCGCGATGCTCTCGGAGCGCCGCTACGATCTTGTGTACGAGCGGCATTTCTTCTTCTCGCGATCGGCGGGGCGCGCGGCCCGCGCCTTCCGGGTCCCACTCGTCGTCGAGGTGAACGAGATCGCGGGTTTCGAGCGGGTGCGAGGGAACCATCTCACAGGTCTCGCTCGCCGCTGCGAGCGCGATCTCTTCGAGAATGCCACCGTCGTGACGGTCGTCTCCACGTTCCTGAAAGATGCGATCTTGCGGCAATACCCCGATCTCGATCCCGGCAAGATCTGCATCGTCCCCAACGGGGTCGAAGAGGAGTTCTTCTCGATGGAGCTTCGGGGACGCGCCGTGCGCGAGCGATTCGCTCTCGTCGGCAAGACGGTCTTCGGCTTCGTCGGGTTCTTTCTCAAGGTGAAGACCTGGCATGCGCTCGAATGGTTCCTTCCGGTCTTCATCGAGGCGGTGCGAGAGCGGCCTGACGTGGTGCTCATGCTCGTCGGGGAAGGACCGGGAAGGGCCGAGCTCGAGGAGATCGGCCGCTCCTTGGGATTTTCGGACCGCCTCATCTTCGCGGGCGAGGTGCCGAACGCCGAAATCCCCCACTACCTCGACGCGATGGACGCCGGAGTGATCCCGCACACTAACGCATACCGTTCCCCGATCAAGATGTTCGAATACATGGCGGCCGGGAAACCGATGCTCGCCCCGCGGCAAGAGCCCGTCGAATCGATTATAGGCGATATTCAGGGGCGTTTCCTTTTTGAGACTAAATCGGCGGAATCGTTGAAAAATACAATCACCCGGATGCTCGAGGACCGCCAATCGTGGAGCGCCATCGGCGAAAAATTGAAGCGCCTCGCCCGCGAGCGCTTCACGTACGAGAAACACGGAGAAACAATCCTACGCCTGCTGGAACAACGAGCCGGGGGGGCTGAAAAGAAAGACTCCTGAAGGGGCCGTGGAGAGCGCGCCTTGTACGCTTCTTGCATACGTTGCAATGGATGAGGGGGATTCGTATATTCGGAACATGGAACTCTGGTTCCCGAGGAGAGGTATTACAATTATGAAAGATCTTATGCGCAATGCCGCGATCGGTCTCGCAATCATTGTGACGCTGACGTTCACGTGGACTCCGGGGGCGCGGGCGGAGGTCAAAACCAGCCATCCGCGCATCTGGCTCACGAGCGAGCTCAAGACAAAGCTCGCCTCGCGCCTCGCGAGGAACACGACGAACGCGAGCGAGCTCAGAAGCTGGTGCGACAGCCACATCAGCGACGATCTGAGCTCGTACATCACGAACCGGGCCACCGAGGTACTGAAAGCGATCAACTTCGCCCTCATGTACCAGCTCACGGGCACCACCAAGTATGCGGACCGGGCGGTGGAGATCGTCGAGTACACCCTCGCGCATCCATACAGCGGTTACACGATCGACACCTGGATCGAATTCGACAACTTCTATACCGATCGCTACCTGGTTCCGCCCGTCGCGATCGTCCTGGACTGGTGCTACGACGCGATGACGGCGGATCAACGCACCGCTTTCGCGAGCCAGCTGGACCGGTGGGCGAGCGACATCATCACGTCGGAACCGTGGGCGTACCAGGATCCTTCGAACAACTACTACTACGGGCACATGTGGGCCGTCCTGTCGGCGGGCTATGCCATGTACGGCCTCAACTCGAACGCTCAAGGGTACATAGATTACGCACGCGGCACGATGCTCGCCCAGGCGATCAAGTTCACCAAGGACGAAGAGATACTCTGGGACCTGTGGGGAAGCACCGTCGGACGGGCGGAGGGCGGAATGTGGAATGAGGGGACGGCATACGGCTGCGTCAACTACGAGTTTCTATGCTCGAGCGTTCTGGCGGCCAAATCCGCCGAGGGACTGGCCTACTCCGATTTCACGTTCCCGGACGAGGCCGTCAAGTACTTCCTATATTCGAAACATCCGAGCGGCAGCCGCATGTACTCAGACGGAGACGGTGCCGCCGGCGGAATCGACGCAACTGTGAGGATTCCCGTTCTGATCACCATGGCCCTCGCTTCGGATGACATCAAGGGATACGGCCAGACCTGGGTCAATACGTACACGTCGCACTGCGACTGGGGCTACAAGCTCTACAACGAGTTCCTTTGGTACGACGACCAGCTGTCGGCCGTCGACCCCGCGGCGCTGCCGGATTACTATTATCTCGCCGGAACGCAGACGCTCTTCTGGCGAAGCAGCTGGGACGAGGACGCGACGTGGCTCGCCATGAAGCTCGGCGTTCTCAACACGGACCATGCGCACAACGGCCTCGGAAACATCATGATCTACAGGGAAGGCTACCTCGCCACCGACAAAGCGTACGAGACCGGTGACGGCATGCTCTACGGCGACGTTCATCACAGTGTCCTCTATATCGCTCCATCGGAGGATAAGAGGCTCTACTGGGGACAGTCGAGCCTTACGCACTTCGACGGCACATCGACGAACAACTATCTCTACCTGGCCGGGGACCTGACCGGCTGCTACACGGCGCAGCCCTCCTACAGGAGCAACACGGTCGCTCACAAGGATCGCGAGATAATAATAATCAAGCCCGAGAATGCGATCGCCGTCATGGACCGTGGAACGTCATACAGCACGTCCGTCGACAAGGTATTCCAGATGTATCTCCACAACCAGGCGGCGCTTTCCGGAAGCGACTACCGATCGTCGAACGGAAGCAGCGACCTCATCATCCACTCCGCGTATCCCAGCGGAGCCACGGTCACGCTCGACACGTACGGGGCCCCGCGCCTCCAGATCTCAACGAGCGCGGCTCAGCTCTCGAAGAGCTTCCTCAACGTTCTCAAGGTCACCGATGCGGGCGGCGAGTTCGAAGCCCCGCAGGTGATCGCGAGCGCCACCGACGTCGCGGCCGCGGCCTTCTACGGCGTGAACGATCCCTATGACTTTATCGTGGCGTTCAGCACGACCTCGGGCGGGACTCCATCGACGTCCACGAGCTTCACCCTCTCGTTCGAACGCAGCCACGGCACGGCGAGGGCCTACCTGGCGAACCTCGTGCCGACTACGACCTACTACGTCAAGGGATCGGTGAGCGGCACCACGGCGACAGTGGCTATCTCGCGCACCTCGATCACGGACGGCGTGGCCTATCGGAGCAACGCGGAGGGTTTCCTGTTCTGCGAGGTCGGTCTCGGTGAAGCCGAGGCCGGGCCGGATCCGGCCGAACCGAGCGGCATCGACACGCCGACGCCCTAGGAGCCGACCGAATCGAACGATGCGCAGGGCACCCCGCGGTCGCGCATCATTGACAGCAGCTTCTCGGGATCGGTATCGAGGAGACAGAGCCTGCCCCACAGCTCCAGATCGATCATGTTCCACAGAAACTTCGTGTGGTCGGCGAGCAGCCGCTCCATGGAGCTCCGATCGAACCGGAACATATCCCGCACGATCCCGTCCTCGAGCAGAAACGCGAGCGGCCTGATCCATGGATCGAGGGGCACGTCGCCGCCGTATTTGCTCCGCGAAGCCAGCAGGCCCCCGAGGTACGGCAGCGCAGCCTTCCGCACGACGATCTTCGAGGTCCGCCAGTCGACGCAGAACAGGACGGGGAGATTCATTGCGAAACGCAGCATTTCGAGATCGAGAAACGGGAAGAAGAGCGATAGACCGTTGGATGCGCTCAGCTCGTAGCGCCGGTTGAGGAGATGCTGCTGATACTCGCACAGGTTCTCGATCATGAGCACCTTGAGGGCGCGCTCGGAAGGATCCTTTATCCCGGCGAGCGCCGTCTCGATGCGCTGC
>JAQTVX010000336.1 GCA_028706585.1 Candidatus Krumholzibacteriia bacterium
ACGCGGCTTCGATCCACTGGAGCGAGATCAACGCGTTCGAGATCGCAGGAAAGGTGAAGCAGGAGGTCGCGGCCGGGACGCTCACGCCCGTGTCGACGGCGGATCGAGCGATGGAGCTCGCGAACCGGGCAGCGGCCAATGGAACCGTCAGGCCGGGACAATTCGAATCGCTTCAGGCCCAGCTCGGCTCGGCGTTTACGGGCCTCACGACCGTAGAGGCGGTCAAGAATCTGAAGGTCGGCGTCGATCCCGCGTCCATCGTGCTCCAGGCGGGAAGGGACATTTCCCATGAGGGGTTCTTCGGCCTCATCTTCGGAGTGCTGCTCTTGGGCGCAGCGTGCGCCGTCGTCATCTCGACCGGGATGAACTATCTTCTCTCCCCTTCGACGAACATCATGCGCGACATCTACCAGCGATTCGTGAGGCCCGATGCGACGCAGCAGCAGATGGTGGCTTTGCAGAAGGTCTTCATCTGCATTCTCGGCGTGTGCGCGTTTCTCATGATCTTCATCCCGACCTATTTCGGGCTTCAGATATCCGTTCTGCGCTACTCGTATTTCGCCTATACGATGTACGGCGTCGCGATCACCCCGGCGCTTCTCGCCGCCCTGGCATGGAGGCGGGCCACGCGCGCGGGCGGCGTGGCGTCGATCGTATCGGGCGCTCTGATGGTGATCATCTTCGATCTCGTCATTCCGCGGCTCATGCCGCAGGTCATGCAGGGCGGCGACCCGTGGGGAATCCCGAGCATCTACCCCGCAGGGATCGTGTCGATCGGGATGTTGATCGTGGTGAGTCTCCTCACACCGAAGCCGCGCCCCGAGGATCTCGTGAAGCTGTTCCCGGAGAAGGCGTAGAGGCTTCAGCGCTATTATGGAGTATGAGCCCGGTCGCTTCCTCCATCATGGATTGAGCGGCCGGGCTTCGCCGTAGGTTCGGTTGAACCCGCCAGTGTTTCTGCACCTACCTTAGGAGAATCATCTTCTTCGTTTCTGTGACCGACTTGGTGTCGAGCTTGTAGAAGTAGATGCCGCTCGCAACGGATTCTCCCCTGGAGTCTCTGCCGTCCCACACCTTATCGTAGCAACCGGCCGCGAGATGCTCGGCAACGAGCGTGCGTACGAGCCGTCCCGATACGTCGTAGATCCTGAGCGCGACATACGAGGGTTCACTCAACCCGATGCGTATCGTCGTCATAGGGTTGAATGGATTCGGGTAGTTTTGATCGAGGTACGTGGATGCGGGCACCTTGGGAGACTTATCCAGGCCGGGCCGAAGCGATGCCTCAGGCGGCAGCGGCTCGTCCGTGAGGAATGGTTGGAATATCACGCTTCCACAGCCGGCCGGCGGCTGATCGATCACGACGATCTTCGCCTGGATCTCGGATACGTTCGTTGTGCCCCACCAGTTGTTCTGAGCATGAATGTCGCTCACGGGGTCGAACGCAACGACATTGTACGTGTTGCCGGAACGCTTCGGGAAAATGTTATCCCCCGGATCGGAGATCGTTCCCAGATCGGGAGTCGAGTACCTATCCATCGTTATGATGCCGTTGGAATTGCCGTAGATGTTGCACCACCGCAGCGTGGGATCGCTATCGTTGCTGCACCTGATGCCCACCGTATTGCCATGGATCGACAAGGCATCAATGGCAATGTCCGCCCCCGCGCAGTACACGCCATCGGAGCACGCCCGTACCTCTCCGTCGCTCAGAGTGATGTCATTCCGGTTGCTCACCATGACGCCCGTTGTGCAGCTTGCAACTTCGAAGGAAGAGAAAGCCATCGGATTGGACCCGCCGGTGATGGAGATGCCTGTTATCGCATCCGAAATGAGCACATTGCTCCAGGTGCTGCTGCGATTGTCATTGGGGGCGCTGAAGGAGACTCCGACCCAATTTCCGGCTCCCGCGGTTTGGGCCTTCAATACGACGGGTAAGGAGGAGAGGCCGGTGAGATTCATGACTCCGCCGCAATTGATCTCGACGCGGTTCGGGTCGCTGCCTGTTCCTCGCGCATCCGTCAAGGCGGCGGTGATAACGGCTCCGGTCCCGGCCGTGAACGTGACGAGAGCCGGGATGGAAAGATCGGTGGCGAGGAATACCTCCGAATCCTCAGTCAAGGTCATCGCGGCGCCGCTCTCCAGTGTCAACGTTCCGGCATTGTTGAACACGCCGTCAATGATGAGTTGTCCACCGCTCTTGACCGTTATCGTGCCGCCCGTTTCCAGGTTGAGCTGTCCGCCCGCGTATACGTGCAGCACCTGCCCGTCGTCGATGGTGATTAGCCCGAGGTTCGCGACCGTACAAAGGCCTCCTGAGTCGATCGTGATCGATGACTCGACGCCAAAATACTCACAGCTTTGAACCAGCATGTTGCCCTCGACACGAATCTCGCAGAGACCGGAGAGATGGCCCAGGTTGGAAGGGCCTTCCGGCGTCAGATTGGCATCGACAAAGATGCTTGCCAGAGGGCCAACCTCGAACGTCTCCCCAGCGGGGACTACCAGATCCCCCCGCAGCTGGAATCTATCCGAGAAAACCGTGTGAGGATTTGTGGCGCTGCCCGGATCCAGCGCGCTGTCTT
>JAQTVX010000337.1 GCA_028706585.1 Candidatus Krumholzibacteriia bacterium
AACCTTGCCGGTCGGCGTTTGGTTGAGCTCTAGGATCGTCGCGATGATCCGGGGCAGCGCGAGCCCCGAGCCGTTCAGCGTGTGCACGAACTCCGGCTTTTCGTTCGGCCGCCTCTTGAACCGGATGTTCGCGCGGCGCGCCTGGAAGTCCTCGAAGTTGCTGCAGGACGAAACCTCGAGCCACTTTCCCATCCCAGGCGCGAACGTCTCGAGATCGTAGCACTTGGCCGCACCGAAGCTCAGATCCGTCGTGCAGAGCTCGAGGACGCGGTACGGGAGCTCCAGCGCCTCCAGCACCGCGGTCGCATCGAGCGTGAGCGATTCGAGCTCCTCGTAGGACGTTTCAGGAAACACCAATTTCACCATCTCGACCTTGTCGAACTGGTGCACCCGCACGAGGCCCTTCGTATCCTGGCCGTAGCTTCCGGCCTCGCGCCTGAAGCACGGGGTCGCCGCGGTCACCTTCACGGGGAACCGCTCCCCGCCCAGCATGCATCCGCGGAACAGGTTCGTGAGGGGAACCTCCGCGGTTGGTATGAGAAACAGATCGTCCTTCTCGCTGAGGTACATATCCTCCGCTAGCTTCGGAAGCTGCCCCGTGCCGATCATGCAATCGCGGCTCACCATGTACGGCACGCACATCTCCGTGTAGCCCTGCGAGCGGTGAACGTCGAGCATCAGATTGACGAGCGCGCGGGACAGGAGCGCTCCATCGCCGCGCAAGACGACGAATCCCCTCCCGCTCAGGGCGCTGCCGGCCGCGACGTCGAGGATCCCCAGCTTCTCGCCGATGTCCCAGTGCGGGAGCGGCTCGCAGGATGGCTCCGGCACAACGCCCCACTGCCTTCTCACGACGTTCTGCTCGGGGCAGGTGCCGTAGGGAACGGAATCGTGCGGCAGATTCGGTATGAAGAGCGCGAGCTCGTCGAGCCGCGCGGAGATCTCCTTGAGCTCCGCGTCGATCTCCTTGATCCGATCGGATGTCTTCTTCATCCGTTCGAGGATCGTGGATGAGTCGCGGCCCTGCTTTTTGAGGAGGGATATCTCCTGTGAAACTTCGTTGCGCTCGTGCTTGAGATTCTCGGTTTCCTGGATGAGAGACCGCTGCCGTTCGTCCAGCGCGAGGAAGCCGTCGAGATCGAACGCGACACCCTTCTTCCGCAGCCCCTCCCGCACGCGGTCAGGATCCTTCCGTATCAGTTTCCGGTCGAGCATCGTCTCAGGCGCTCCCCCGCAATTTCTTGAATGCAGTGATGATGTCCTCGCCGCCCGCGGCCAGAAGCTCGTCTGCCAGTTTGCCGATGATCCGCGACCGATCGGCGAAGGCGCCGCTTACGGCGCCGGAGATCTTCTCGGAACCATCGGCTGCGGCGATGGCGGCCTCGATCTCGAATGCGTTCGCCTCGACGTTGCCGAGAACCCCGACCGGCCCCCTGCCATCCTTCGTCACGCGCTCGAGAAATAAACGCTCGAGCTCGACCTCCGCCGCGGTCGAGGGATCGTTGAGGTCCCTGAGCAGTGAGAGCACGTCCCTCTTGCTTCGCGGAACGATCAGCGCCAGCGCGCCCTGCCCCGCCACGGGCGTGCAGATCGAGGTCGTGAACACCTCGACCACGTGCTCCTGCTGAGCGAGCGCCTCGACGTCGGCGGCCGGAAACACGAACGCGTTGATCGCGCCTCGCTTCATCGAGGCGAAGAGGGCGCCGAAATCATCGTTGCCCTCGATGAACTTCAAATCGCTCCTGTAGTAGAGAAGCTGCCCGCGCTTGACCGCCTCGAATGCCGCGATGCACGTATTCTCCGGCTCTTCATCCAGAATGAGACTCTCGCAGGAGATGAGAACGTCGAATGGGTTCGCGCGTTCGAGCACAGCGGCGATCTCCAGAGCACCGGGAAGGGGAAGCGGGATCCGGCGCGCGTCCATCACGGCGGCGTCTATTTCTCCCTTGCCGAGCTGCTGCAGCACGGCCGCGGCGCTCTTCCGCGCGTCGAGCTTCCGGGTCGAAGTCTCGCGGAAATCGACGAACTCCGCATGCGGATGCGCTTCCTTGAGCATCGCGCACACGCGCCCGCGATGGAGAATCGACAGCGCGTTTCCCCCGCCGCCTACGATAACCCTTTTGGCGCGGCCCATAGCAGCTCCCCTTCACATGATGAATCGCGAAAACTCGTGCATGAAATTACCACAGGGTCTGGAATAACGCAATTGGAAAGGTGATTGTGCGCTCGATGCGATTGTGCCCGATCGCGCTAGCGCTGACGTGTCGCGCCGTTGGAAGCGGTGATGCCGCAGCCCCCGAGTATCTCTTCCTCGATCTTCTCGGAAAGCTCGAAATGAACCATGCTCCGAAGAGCGACGGCGAAGACGACAACCTCGAGAGCCAGCGCGCAGCAGAGGGCAATCGCGCTTCCCCGCATCGTGAGAACGCCGAGCGCGCCGAAGACGGCCGCGAGAGCCCAGAGGACAGCATCGACCTTTCTCATCGAGCGGAACCGATAGAGGAGAATATGGTGCAGATGCCTGTGATCCGCCTCGAAGACCGGACGATGCGTGACGAGCCGACGCATGAAGGCGAGCAGCG
>JAQTVX010000338.1 GCA_028706585.1 Candidatus Krumholzibacteriia bacterium
GGCCTCGCGTCGATGGTGGTTCTTGCGACCATCCCCCGCCCGACGACGACTTCGAATGAGCTTGCCGAGGCGGTGGGTGTCCCGAGCAATTGGGCGCCCTACGTGTACACGGGCACGGAGCCGACCCCCGCGGTTCTTCTCGAACAGGAATGGAGTGAGCGATGACTTACGATCTCGAATCGCTGGGCCGTTTGCGTCTGCAGGGAATCATACTGCTCGCGGTTCTTTTCGTCATAGGCGCCCTCACCGGCGCCGCCTTCGAGCGGACTCGCGAGCACGGTCCGAAGAAGCCGCCGGCGGACTCGCGCGGATTGCCCCCTGGAATGCAGAAGGACCTGAATCTCACCGCCGCTCAGCAGGCGCGAATCGATTCCATCATCACTGCCAGCCGTCCCCGCACCGACGCGATTCTCGATCAGTTTCTTCCACGGCTGCGCACGCTGGCCGATTCGATTCGCACGGACATCCGCGCCGTGCTAACGGCCGACCAGCAGAAGATCTTCGACAAGATGCAGCACCCTCCCGGCATGCCGCCGTTCGCCGACAAGCCTCTCCAAGGCATGCACCCCGGTCCGCCGCCGGGTGGACCACACCCCGGAGGCGATCGGCCGCCGCAGGGGGACAATCCCCCACCGAACTGGGACAATCCGCCGCCGCCCCCCGAGCCCCGATAGATTCTTTCTAACGACCGGGCCGCTCAAGCTGTCTTGGTAGTAATGGAATAATGGCCGAAGGGGTCGAGGTGCTGGCTGAGATCATTCCCCTTGGCGGTACCCGGTTCACAACGATGACAACTGGTGACCACACATGCAAGCCTGACAATACGAATCCGGGGGTGCCAAGATCGCAGTTGCTTCAGCATCATGAATCCCTGTCGGTCGGGAAAGGGCGGCTGTCGGGCCGCCCTTTCACTTTTGATATGCTTCGGGATTTCTCGCCTACAGATTGAAACACACGACGCGAGGCTCGGTCATCTCCAGAAGAGCGAACTTGATTCCCTCGCGGCCGAGGCCGCTCCGCTTGACGCCGCCGAAAGGCATCATGTCGATGCGGTAGTCGGACGAATCGTTCACGATGATCCCGCCGACCTCGAGCTCCTTGATCGCCTTGAAGGCCTTGTTGATGTCCTTGGTGAATATTCCGGCCTGCAGGCCGAAGTTCACCGAGTTGGCCTTCGCGATTGCCTCGTCTAGATCCTTCACCGGATACAGATTGACCGTCGGAGCAAAGACCTCTTCGACGTCGATCGTGCACCCGGCCGGGACGTTCGCGAGAACGGTCGGCTGGTAGATCGCGCCGCGCCGCTTGCCGCCGGTGAGCACCTTGGCGCCTGCCGCCGCCGCATCGTTGACCCAACGCTCGATCCGCCTGGCCTCGCCCTCGGTGATCATCGGGCCCATGTCGCAGTCCTCTTCGAGCTTCGGGCCGACCTTGTACTTGCGCGTCCGCGCGACGAAGAGCGTCTCGAAGCGTTTGTATATGCCCTTCTCGACGTAGATGCGCTGGACGCCGATGCAGTTCTGCCCGGCGGCCCAGAACGCGCCGGACACGCTGTCCTCGACGGCCCGCTTGAGGTCGCAATCCTCGCAGACGATCACGGGCGTGTTCGAGCCGAGCTCCATGCCGATCTTCTTGATGCCGGCCTTCTTCACGATCTCCTCGCCGGCCGGAGCGCCTCCCGTGAAGCTGATCATCCGCACGCGCGGGTCCGTGACGAGCGCATCCCCGGTGCGCGCGGCGCCTCCAGTCACGACGTTGAGAATGTTGGCCGGCAGCCCCGCGTCCATGAACGCCCTGGCGAGCTTGAGCGCCGACAGGGGCGTCACGGTCGCGGGCTTCACGACGACGGCGTTCCCGCCCGCGATCGCGGGGCCGACCTTGTGCGCGACCAGATTCAGCGGATCGTTGAACGGCGTTATCGCCGCGATGATGCCGATCGGGAATCGGAAGTAGTAGCCGACGCGGTTCTCGGATCCCGGCCTCGAATCGAACGGGATCGTCTCGCCGGTGATGCGACGCGCCTCTTCGGCCGAGATGCGGATCGTGTCGACGCAGCGGGAAGCCTCCTTGCGCGCCTCGCGGATCGTCTTCGATCCCTCCATCGCGATCGTGCGCGCGAAGTCCTCGGCGCCGGCCGCGATGATGTCGGCGGCCTTGTTGAGAATGCGGATGCGCTCGTGAACGGGAAGGTTCCTGTTGATCTGGAATCCCTTCTCCGCTGCGCCGATCGCCGCCTTCACGTCCGCGGCATCCCCGCTCGGTACGGTGTCGACGAGCTTGTTGTCATAGGGATCCCTGACCTCGATCCTCTCTTTCTTGTCGATCCACTTTCCGCCGATGAGCATCTTCATATGAACCTCACCTTTTCGCTTTTCTGGCCCGCTTTGCCGTTTTTTTCATTCGCTTCTGCGTCTTCTTCGCCGGTTTCCTGGCGGTCTTCTTCGGCGCCCTTTTCGTCGGACGCTTTGCGGCCTTTTTGGGTGCCTTTTTCAGCGCCTTATTCGCGGCCGCCTTCGGGGCCGCCATTTTCGCTGCGGCCTCCGCCCTGTGAATCGCGAGCAGATCGACCAGGATCGAATATC
>JAQTVX010000339.1 GCA_028706585.1 Candidatus Krumholzibacteriia bacterium
CCCGTCGGCGAGAAAGAACGCGAGCCATCTCAGTTTGAGAATGCCGGCCAGCACCGGCCCGAAGAATCGAAGCCTCGGGATGAACGTGAGGGTGAACACCGCACGCGGCATGTTGCGCTTCATCTGGGATTCGGCCTTTGCGAACGCGCCCCCTTCCGAGCGCTTCACAAGGCGCGCGACGTACCTGTTCCCCGATTTCGAGAGAAAATAGAACGCGTTGTCGGCGAGAAGAAGCGTGGCGAGCGCGATCGCCGCGGCGATGAACGGATTCCATACGCCCGTCGCCGAGACGTATCCTATGGACAGAAGGACGGCCTCTTCGGGAATCGGCATGACGATGATCAGCTGCGACAGGAGAAGCCACAGGAAGATGCCCATGTAGGACAGGTGCTGCATGAAGCCGGGGATTTCGCTGGTGCTCGGTATCTTCATGATTCAAACCGGTAAAATATCCTCTTTGCGATCTCCGCCGAAGCGACGTAGAGCGCGACCACGCCGGCGAGCAGCAAGACGAAGGTGGCGCCCAACGGCTCGAAACCGAATAGCCTCGCGAGGGGCGTGAACGGAAGCGCGAGCGTCGCCGCAATGACGAGAAGCGTCGCGAGCGACAGCTGCGCGCCGGGCCTGCTCGCGAAGAAAGGCTTCCTCGTGCGGATGACGAGCACGATGAGGGTGGCCGAGACGACCGACTCTAGAAACCAGCCCGTCCTGAACTGCGCGGCGGAGGCGTGCATCACGAACATCAAGAGGCCGAACGTGAGAAAGTCGAATATGGAGCTTACGAGACCGAAGGTGAGCATGAACCGGCGGATGAACTTGATGTCCCAGCGCCGGGGCCGTTCCATGAGCTCCCGGTCGACGAAATCGGTCGCGATCGTCATCTCGGGAATGTCGGTCATGAGGTTCATGAGGAGAATCTGCTTCGGCAGCAGCGGAAGAAATGGAAGAATCAGGGACGCTCCCGCCATGGAGAACATGTTTCCGAAGTTGGCGCTGGTCGCCATGAAGACGTACTTGAGCGTGTTCGCGAAGGTCGCTCGCCCCTCCCGGACGCCGTCCAGAAGCACGTGGAGGTCCTTCTCGAGCAGCACGATGTCCGCCGCCTCCTTGGCGACGTCCACGGCGCTCTCAACCGATATGCCGACGTCGGCGGCGCGCAGCGCGGGCGCGTCGTTGATGCCGTCCCCCATGAACCCGACTACGTTCCCCGCCTTCTTCAGGGCGCCGATGATGCGTTCCTTCTGATTCGGCTCGACCTCCGCGAAGACGTCGACGTCGCTCGCGAGGTTCAGAAGCGCGCCGTCGCTCATCTCCCGCAGGCCGCGCCCCGTGAGCATGACCGGATCCGGCACGCCGAGCTGTTTGGCGACGTTCGCGGCGATGAGCCGATTGTCTCCCGTGATGATCTTGAGCGAAACCCCGAGCTCCTCGAGCTTCCCGATCGTCTCCGCGATGCCTTCCTTCGGGTTGTCGAAAAACACGAGGAGCCCCGTGAAGATCATGGCGCTTTCGTCGCTCTTCTCGATGCGCGTGGCCCCGCCCGCGTCCTTGTACGCGACGCCCAGCATGCGGAGCCCCTGCTCGCTTAGTTCGTGGAAGCGGCGCTCGATCTTCGGCCGCACGGCGTCCATCTCGACGATGCCGGCAGCCGACGACTCCGCGAGCGAGCAGACGTCGAGCACCGCGGCGAGCGCGCCCTTCGTGACGATGATCCGCCTCGCGTCCTTTTCCGCCACGATGCTGAGCCGTTTGCGTACGAAGTCGTACGGGATCTCGTCGAGCTTTCGCCAGCCGGCCAGGTCGAACGCGCGATGACTCCGGATCGCCTCGTCGATCGGGTTTACGTAGCCGGTCTCGTACGTCGCGTTGAGATACGCGTAGAAGAGCACCTTCTCGCTCTCGTTCCCCTCGGCATCGATCGCGGAATGGAGATGCATGACGCCCTCGGTCAAGGTGCCCGTCTTGTCCGAACAGAGGACGTTCATGCTCCCGAAGTCCTCGATCGAGGCGAGACGGCGCACGATCACCTTGCTAGCCGCCATGCGGCGGGCGCCGTGGGAGAGATTCACGCTGATGATCGCGGGAAGAAGCTGGGGCGTCAGCCCCACGGCGAGGGCGAGGGAGAACAGGAACGAATCGAGAACCGGCCGGCGCAGGTACACGTTGAACGCGAAGATGGCGATCACGAGAATGAGCGTGACCTCCATGAGAAAATAGCCGAAGCGCCGCACGCCGCGCTCAAACCCCGCTTCGGGAGGTCTCAGCACGAGGCGGTCGTAGATCTTTCCGAACTCGGTGTCCCTGCCCGTGGCGACTACGAGCGCCTTCGCCGTGCCGCTCACGACGTGCGTGCCTTTCCAGAGCGCATTCGTCCTGCGGGCGAGCTCCGTCCCGCTCGGGAGCGCCCCGAAGGATTTTTCCGCCGGGAAGGTCTCCCCCGTGAGCGTCGCCTCGTCGACGAACAGGTCGCGCGACTCCAGGATGAGGCCGTCCCCCGGAACGCTGT
The DNA here is from genome assembly GCA_028706585.1 of Candidatus Krumholzibacteriia bacterium. Taxonomy (GTDB): domain Bacteria; phylum Krumholzibacteriota; class Krumholzibacteriia; order Krumholzibacteriales; family Krumholzibacteriaceae; genus SSS58A. Next base: position 2,507 of record JAQTVX010000339.1, read on the forward strand.
CTCCGGCTTCGAGAAGCATGACGTCCCCGGGCACGACCGCCGAGGCGGGGATCGACACGACGCTCCCATCGCG
>JAQTVX010000056.1 GCA_028706585.1 Candidatus Krumholzibacteriia bacterium
CGCCACCTGATCGACGGTGATCGGGCCCGTGCCGAACACCTCCTTGAACTCCTCGACGTATCCCGGGATGTCATTGACCGTACGGATCATGACCTGGTGCGTGTTGCCCATCTCGATCGGATTCTGTATGGGACCCTTGGCCTGATCCTCGAGGCTCTGGCTGCGGCCGTCCCAGAACTGGAGCGGATTGTATGCCGAGTTCGAGGCCGGAGGCGCCCTGCGTCCTCCCCTCTGGCCTTCTATGCCGGCGCTGGTCGGCCCCTCGTCCGACCAACCCATCGACGGGCTGTGGCAAGTGGCGCAGCTGACCGTGTTGTCTCTGGACAGCCGCGTGTCGAAGTAGAGCTGCTTGCCGAGGAGTATCTTGCGCGCCGTCTGCGGGTTGTCCGGCGGGATCTCCGGCGGCGGCAGCACCCCGAGCTTCACCGGCCCGAGCCAGAGGGCGCTCGTCGCGGTGAGCGGCGGCGCCGGCCTCGCGGAATCGTCACCCGCCGCGGCCTGCATCGGTATGAACAGCATGACGACGATCGTGGACAAAGCGACGATCTTGGCCATATCGCCCTCCTTCTCTTTGTTCGCCGCCCCAATAACAGCAGATAATCCCTATTATGGCAAATGAATTCTCAATTAGGCGGGAATCTCAGCGGGTCCGGTCGGCGTCGCCCGGCTGCTCCATGAGAGCGGCCGCGAAGGTTCCCTCGTTGACTGCGCCTCGCAATCTGCTGTATCTCCACTTTCCCTTGTACGTCGTGCCGTCGAACGTTCCGGCGAGGAACACGTTGAAGTCCGTGTATCCCGGATTTAGATTGATGAAGAGGCTCGATCCCTCGAGCCGTCCGCTGAGGGCGCCGAGACCCAGCTGCGGTCCGATGTCGCCCGGCGTGCCCACGCGATCGAGGCACCATTCGCCGTCGATGTCCGCGGACTCGCCGACGCTGAAGAAGATCCAACCGCGCACGATTGCCTCTCCATTCTTGTCGTAGCCGCTGTATTGAAGCGCGCCCTTGGGCGGGCAGTCGAGCGGGTTGCGTTTGCTCCGACCCTCGACCATGCCGACGAGAGCGGCGAGAGCGAGCAAGCACGTGTAATGGATCATCGTTGCCTCCCGGGTGAACGGTTCACCGTGACGCGAAGCAGTGAGCCGACCGGTGATTGAATGTCTGTGGCGAGTATGGAACAGTATAGATGAAATGCGCGGGAGGATGTCAAGAAGGCAATCATTTATTGTTATGTATTTTGCGTCAACTTTTGTTTCCCTGCGGAACTGTTTCTTTCATCCTCACCTCCGGGCGCTCCGCCGGTCCGCTATTTCAGGAATATCAGGGCGAGCCGCACTTTCTCCTCCCGGTCCTTGATGGGGACGATCAGCGCGTGCGCTCCCCGCGTCGTGGCGCGGATGGGGATCGTGATGCCCAGATCCGCCTCGCGGGACACTTTCTCCCGCTCGACGGTATCCCGGAAGAACTCGACGAACGCCGCGTTCTCGGGCCGTTTCTCGATTGAATCGAAGGTCATCTCCTCCTGCTCGACCGCGAAGAGGCCCTGCGCGGCGGGGTTGAAATGGAATAGCCGCTCGTCCACGTCGGCGATAATGACGGCCGCGCGCGTCTCGGCGAACATGATCTCTCTCGCGCGGGTATTGATGGCGACTTTCTCCGCCCGGAGCGCATCGTAGAGCCGGAGGCGATCGGCGGCCAGGTTGAGGAGGGCGGCGAGCTCCCCCACCTCGTCATGCATGAAGCGATGTGCCTTGATGCCCGTCCGGTATTCGCCGGCGATGATGTTCTTCGTGAAATTCTTCAGACGCCGCTCGAAGACGAGGAGCCGCGCCGTGATGTATATCAGGATCAAGAGCCCGAGAATGCCGGGCCACAGCACCCAGTCGAAACGGCCCGCCGCGTTCAGTTCCTTGATGAGGAGGAAATAGCCGGTGACATAGCAGATAGAGAGAGCGAGCCATGCAAATGCGATGGAATTTTTGAACATGTATCAACGCTCCGTGAATTTCCGTATGTTCTCGTCCGTCCCGACGACGAGGAGAACGTCGGTCTCCTCCAGCGGCGCGTCGGGCGAAGGTGGCACCTCGATCGTCTCCTTGAGGATTCGCTCGCCGCGACTATCGATGTGCGGCGTCTTGCGCTTCAGCGCGGCGATGTCGATGTGATACTTTTCGCGCGGCTTGGCCTCCCGTATCGTTTTCCCGACGAGCTCTTTGGGTATGACGATCTCGACGATGCTGTGCTCGGAGGAGAGCGGAATGTGCTTCTTGATGCTCGGTGAGACGAGGCTGCGCGCCACGATTCGTCCCATCTCCTCCTCGAGGCTTACGATCTCGTCCACCTCGAGCGTCTTGAGTATCTCCTGCTGGAGCGGACTGATCGCGCGGGCCCAGATCTTCTTGACGCCCATCTTCTTGAGGAGCAAGGTCGATAGAAGGTTCGCCTCGATGTCGTCCCCGATGCAAACGACGGCGATGTCGACGTCCTGGATGCCGACCGATTTGAGCGCCGCGGCGTCGATGCTGTCGAGCGCGACTGCGTAGGAGACCGACTCCTTGATCGCCTCGACGCGCTCGCGGTCCTTATCGATGGCGATGACCTTCGCCCCCTTATCGGTTAGCTCGCGGGCCACCGTGCCCCCGAAATTCCCCAGACCGATCACTGCGACGTACCGCATCGTGTCCCTCTCTTTCGTAGCATCAACCGATCATAACCCGCTCTTCCGCGTAGCGGTACCGCGCGGGCTTCCTTTCGCGCAGAAAGGCGTAGGCGATCGTAAGGGGCCCGAGCCTTCCCGTGAACATGAGAAGCGTTATCGTGATCTTCCCGGCAGTCGAAAGCTGCGGGGTTACCCCCGTCGAGAGCCCGACCGTGCCGAAGGCGCTCACCGTCTCGAACATGACGCTCGCGAAGGGCATTCGTTCGAAGTAGAGCATCACGAGGCCGAATGCGAGCACGACCAGCAGCGAGATGACGAGCACGTTCAGCGCCTTCTGGATGACTTCCGTTGGAATCGTTCGCCGGTAGAGCTGGGCGTCGGGGCGCCTGCGGAGCCCGCTCGTGATCGCCGCCCACAGCACCGCGACCGTCGTCGTCTTGATGCCGCCGCCCGTCGAGCCGGGCGAGGCCCCGATGAACATCAGGACGATAATGACCATGAGCGCGGCCGAAGACAGCGCGCCGAAATCGCACGTGTTGAAACCGGCCGTCCGCGCGGTGACCGACTGGAAGACGGATACCAGGATACGGTCCTTGAGCCCGAGCGGCGCCAGCGTCCCTTCGCGCTCGATCGCGTAGAACAGCAGGGCGCCCCCGACGGTGAGGATCGCGCTGACCGCGAGCACCGTCTTCGTCTGCACACGGAGGCTCAGCACTCGATGCGATCGGTGGAAAAGGCGCTGAGCGAAATTGTCCAGAAGATCGCGCACGACGGTGAACCCGAAACCGCCGAAGGCGATGAGGACGATGATCACCGCGTTCGTCGCCGGATCCCCGGCGAAGCGCATGAGGCTATCGCTCATGGTGGAGAATCCGGCGTTGCAGAAGGCCGATACCGAATGGAAGAGAGCGGCGAAGGCCGTGTGCGCGTCGCCGCCGAGCTTGACGCGCCAGGCTAAGAAGAGCGCGACGGCTCCTGCGAGCTCGAAGGCGAACGTCATCTTGACGATGAACTTCACGAGATCCCTGATGCTCGCCATCGTGTCCTGGTCGAGCACTTCCTGCATCTCGATCTGGCGCTGCATCTCGACTCGCTTGCGGGCGAAAATGGCGAGCGACACGGAGAAGGTCATGATGCCAAGCGCGCCGATCTGGATGAGCGCGAGAATCACGCACTGGCCGAAGGCGCTGAAGTACGTGGCGGTGTCCTTCACGATGAGCCCCGTGACGCAGGTGGCGGAAGTGGCGGTGAAGATAGCATCGAGAAGGGATGCCCTATCCCCCGTGACGGTGGCCGCGGGGAGCATGAGAAGGATCGCCCCGACGCCTATCGCCGTGGCGAAGCTCGTGAGCATTAGCTGCGCAGGCCTGAGCCCGAGGAGCGAGACGAGCTTGTTGGCCTTGCGCGTGCGCGAGATGACCATGAAGATGATGACCGCCTGCCGCACGATGACCGAGGAGGGCGAATTATCAATGCCGTGGTAGAGCTGCACGAGCGGGATGAAGACGATTGCATCGAGCCAGTTGCGCCTGATGTGCTCGAGCTTGCTCTGGCTCAGAAGAAACGTGAGCACGACGTGAATCAGAAAAAGCGCGAGGATCGTCATGTTCGCGAACCGGAAAAAGGGTGCGTAGCGATCCAGGTAGCCGCTCAGCTCGACGAGGAGGAGAAAGAATGCGACGATGGCGACGGCGCCGATAAAGTAATCGAATCGCTTCATGGCGGGGGAATTTTACCGCAGACGCCGGGCGAATTCAAAGCAAAGAAATCGGCACGGCCCGCGGCGCGCTCAGACGGGAGGAGGCTCGTCATCGGGCACGAGCGAATGAGAGAGCACTGCGAAGAACAGGCGCTCCACGGCCTCTATGCTCCCATAGCACACGAGCACGTCCCCCTTCAGGAGAACGTCGCTCCCCTGCGGAATGGTGATCGTATCGGCTCCCCTGATGATGCTCAGTATCTGCACCTTGCGCCCCTTGAGGTCGAGCTCGGACAGCGGGCGCCCGATGAGAGGCGAATCGTTCTTGACCGTGGCACGGACCACGCCGAATCCCTCGCCCACCCGCAGCATCGCCTCGAGCGAGGACATCGAGAGCCCGTACCGCCGGATGAGCACGCGGCGGAACGCGCTCGTAAAACGCTTCGTGAGCCCCCTCCAGGACGCGATCCTGTAGAGGATGTACAGTGCCGCGAAGATAGCGGCGGTCATCACAAGAGAGGCGAGCTGGCGTTGGAGGAGCGAGGTGGCGAATGAGGCGATCACCGTGACGGTTCCCGCGTAGCCGAGCACGATCAGCACCGTGACGATCTTGCGCCTGAGCGGAATGCGCGTGACCTCTTCGGCTTCGCGCGTGGTAAAACCAGTGTTCGTGAACGCCGATAGCGCCTGGAAGCGCGCTTTCTCGCGCTCCATTCCCGTGAGCTCGAGAGCGATTGCGCCCGCGCGGATACAGATGAGGGCTGCGCTGATGATCGAGAAGAGGATTATCGCCGATCCCATTTTATCACCGCCTGCGCGGCCCGTTCGGCTGCGCGCGCCGGGATCCCGGCATTCCCGTCGCGCCGGCCGGGGGCCGTTCACGGATACATTCTATCGCAACGGCGCACGATCATCAATTTTATACTTGACAACACGGGGCGAAGTGTTAAATATTTAACATGTGCACGGTTTAACATGTTAAACGTCCCGCGGCAGATGCCGGCCGCCCGTGGGCGGCGCGCCGCGGAGAACAAGGCACCAGTCCGCCGGCGGCAGTGGCAGGCAGGAGGTTACCGTGGAGAAGAAACCCGACTTCAAAGAGCTCACGCGCAGGGAACGCCAGATCATGGAGATTGTATACAGACTGGGGAGGGCGATGGCCACCGATGTCATGGAGCACATGAGCGGGCGGCCGGCCAACGCGACCGTGAGGACGCTGCTGAGCGTCCTCGAAGAGAAGGGGTATCTCACGCACGCGACGGAAAAAGGGAAGTACATCTATTCCCCGACCGTTCCGCTCACGAGCGCCCGCAGGAGCGCGCTCGACAACGTGCTCGAGACCTTCTTCAGCGGAGCGGAGGCGGCCGCAGCGATCTCCATTCTGAAGAAAGCCGATGCGAAGCTCACGGAGGCGGAACGGAAGCTGATCCTCGAGATCATCGAGGAATCACGGAAGAGGGGGCGATGACATGAACGCGGGAATGGGCGTATGGCTCGCGGCGGTGCCATGGGCCGGTTTTCTGGGCCTCGTGCTCGAGATCTCGCTCAAGGCGGCAGTCGTATGCGCGTTTGCGGGGACGGCCGCGCTCTCGATGCGGCGGTCGTCCGCCCATGCGAGGAGCATGGTCTGGGTGTTCACGCTCGCGGTGCTGCTCGTGCTGCCGCTCTCGCATCTCGTTTCGCCCCTGTGGAATCTTCCGGTCATCCCGACCGTCGAAAGCTGGTTCGCCCGTGGCGCCGGAGGGGGCGCGCCCGTGGCGCTCTCGGACAAGGCGCTCGACGCGCAGGATGCGCTCGGTTCCGCAGCGAGCGGCACGGCCGCCGGGGCGGGCGGCGCGGCGGGCCTCGCGGAGGGCTGGCAGGCCTGGGCGTTTCTCGTCTGGGCGGCGGGGACCGCGCTGAGTCTCCTGTGGCTCTTCGCGAGGACGGCGCTCGGAGGCAGGATCCTCGGTCGCTGCGAGGCCGTCGACGGCGAATGGAACGAGCTCGTTCGGGAGACGTCCGCCGGCCTGGGTCTAACGAGGCGCGTGCGCCTGTACGAATCGGACGAGATAGGAACCGCGGTAACGGTTGGAGCGATAAATCCGGCGATAGTTGTCCCGGCCGGCTCGTCGGAGTGGCCCGCCGAGAGACGCAGGTACATTCTTTCCCACGAGCTTGCTCACGTCAAGCGGTGGGACGGCCTGATCGAGGTGCTCGTGCTCGTCGCGCAGAGCATCTACTGGTTCAACCCTCTCGTGTGGCTCGTGGTGAGGTCGTTGAGGGTCGAACGGGAGCGCGACTGCGACGACGCCGTTCTCAATGCCGGCGCGAGGCCGTCGGACTATGCGATGTTTCTCATGGACATCGCTGCGGACCTCGGCGCCTCGCGGCGGCCGGTCTGGCAGCTATCGACACTTTCGCAGGGTTCGAACCTGAAGGAGCGAATCATGTGCATTCTGGACCCCAAGATCGATAGAAACAGGGGCAAGCGCAGAGCGGGCATCGTCACCTGCCTGCTGCTCGGCTCCATCATTATCCCGCTCTCCATATCCGGCATCTGGCAGACGCAGGCGCAGGAGCAGGAGACGAAGAGCGAGAAGGCGAAGAAGGAACAGGCCAAGGCCAAAGAAGCAGAGCTCAAGGCCAAGCAGGCCGAGCTCCAAGCCAAGCAATCCGAGCTCCAGACCAAGGAAGAGGAGCTCAAGGCGCAACAGACCGATCTCGAGTCGAAGAAGGTTATGCTCAAGAAGAAGGCCATGGAGAACATGACCGACGAGGAGAAGGCCAAGCTGAAAGAGGAAATGGCACTCAAGGAAAAGATGTCGAAGATGAGCCCCGAGGAGAGGATCAGGTTCACCTGGCAGAAGATCTCGACGCAGGACAAATCGGCCGCCGTTCTCGTCCACGACACGATCCTCAAGAAGGGCCCCGAGGCCGGGATCAAGGCGGCCATGACGCTGAAGGAATCGGACGACGGGAATTACTACTTCAAGGAGGGCGAGTTCAACACCCTCGGCTACCTCTTCCTGTTCGATAACAAGGTGGACGAGGCGCTCGCCGCCTTCAAGCTCAACGTCAAGATGTATCCCGAATCCTGGAACGTTTACGACAGCCTCGGCGAGGGGCTCATCGCGGCCGGCAAATACGATGACGCGAAGAAATACTACGAGAAGTCCATCGAGCTGAACGCCGACAACGAGAACGGCAAGAACATGCTCGCCAAGATCGAGGAGCACGAGAAGACGGGCGAGCCTATCGCCACGACGAAATAGGCCGGAGCGGGCGTAATAGCTCGGAACCAAATCAGCCCGCGCTTCGTACAAGCAAGTGTAACGCGCGGTGTCGTGAAGCGATCGGACTCGAGCGAAACGTACAATAGAAGGACGCACAACATGCTCTCTTGCCGCCCCCGCCGCCTCTACATAGGAACCATTACCTTGCTCACATGCCTCAGCGCATTTGCCCCCGCGGCGGGGGCGGCAGGCAATGACTACACGCCCGCCTATCACCCCGAGCTCAAGATTTCCAGGACGGCAGGCGCCATCAAGGTGGACGGCGATCTCGGCGACGCCGGGTGGCGCGGCGCGGCCGTGGCCTCGAACTTCGCCGAGCACAATCCGGGCAACCAGACGAGGCCAGAGGTCGACACCGAGGTGTTCGTCGCCTACGACGACAACTACCTCTACGTCGGCTGGCTGTGCCACGACATGCCCGGGGAGGTGCGCGCCGCGTTCTGCGAGAGGGACAAGATGTTCTCGGGCGACTACGTGATCCTGTGCCTCGACACGTACGGCGAGGCGACGCACGCCTACGAGATAGCTGCCAATCCATACGGCATTCCCGGGGACCTGCTCTACTCCCCGGCATACGGCGAGGACGGCGCCTATGACATGATCTTCGAGTCGGCCGCGCGGATCAACGGCGACGGCTGGACGGCCGAGATGGCGATACCATTCACGAGCTTGCGTTTTCCGGACCGAAGCGAGCAGACATGGCGCGTCGATTTCTGGCGCAACCGCCCGCGGGAGTCGCGCTTCCAGTATTCATGGGCGGCGTACGATCGCAAGGAAAACTGCTGGCCGTGCCAGTGGGGAACGATGACCGGCATAACCGGCATCAAACCGAGCAAAGGCTTCGAGCTCTTGCCGGCGGTCGTGGCGCACGAGTCGGGCTCGCTCGGGAACGACGGGCAGTTCAAGAACGACGACGTCAAAGGCGACATCGGGCTCGGCATCACCTATGACGTGAGCTCGGAACTGAGCGCCGAGGCGACCGTCAATCCGGATTTCAGCCAGGTCGAGACCGACGAGGCGCAGATCGACGTCAACTCGACGTTCGCCCTGTTCTACTCGGAGAAGAGGCCGTTCTTCCAGGAGGGAAGCGATCTCTTCAACACGTATTTCACCACCGTCTACACGCGATCGATCAACGATCCTCTAGCCGCCGGCAAGCTCACGTGGCGCAAGGGTGCGAACAGCACGGCTTTTCTAACCGCGCGCGACGAGCATTCAGTGATCATCCTGCCGTTCGAGGAGCAGAGCGGGTTCGTGGAGAACGGGAAGAGCTACTCCAACATCCTCCGGTTCAAGCACGACCTCGGCAATCAATCGCATCTCGGTTTCGTCGCGACCGACAGGCGCTTCGACGACGGCGGCTCGGGGTCGCTCGCGGGCGTGGACGGCCAGATACGCCTGTCGAAAAGCAACTCGTTCAAGTTCCAGGCGCTCGGTTCATACACGGAGGAGGTCGACAACCTCGCCCTCGTCCAGGACAGCACGTTCAACGCGGCGCGGTTCGACGGCGGCAAGCACACGGCCGGCCTCGACGGCGAGAAATACTGGGGGCACGCATATGTGATGTCGCTCGGACACAGCACGGACGACTTCTCGGCGAGCACGCATTACATGGAGTACAGCCCGACCTTCCGCGCGGACAACGGCTTCGAGCCGACGAACAACTACCGCCAGAGCAACGTGGATCTCGACGCCGTCAAGCGTTTCGAGAAGAGCAAGGTGCTCGAGTACATCGAGCCGAACATGGAGATCGCCCGGAAATGGAACTGCGACGGCGTCAGAAAAGACGAGTGGCTGAATATGAGCGTCGTGACCCAATTCAGGGCCGCCCAGACGGGATGGCACGTGCAGTACATGCGGAGCAACGAGGTGTTCCACGGGATCCATTTCAACGGCATATGGGCGGCGCACAGCTGCATCAGCACCAACCCGACCGGCGCCCTGAGCCTCAGCGGGTACGTCAACTACGGGCACCGCATCGCGCGCCATGAGCTCGTCATGGGCAAGCAGTTCGACTGGGGGGCCGACGCCGAAATCAAGCCCATCGACCGGCTGGTGCTCTCGCTGTCCTACAATTATATCCGCAGCGACGGCGTGGACTCGGGCGAGAGGCTGTTCTCGCAATCCGTTCTATGGTCGCGCATCTCGCTGCAGCTCACGAGAGAGCTCTCGATGCGGTTCGTGTCGCAGTACAACGACCGCTACAGGACGTGGGACGTCGATCCGCTCGTGACGTACCGGATCAACTCGCTCACGCTGTTCTACTTCGGCTCGACGCACAACTACAGCGAGCTCGATCTCAATGAAGACGGGCACAATGCGTGGGAGCTCAGCCAGCGGCAGTTCTTC
>JAQTVX010000340.1 GCA_028706585.1 Candidatus Krumholzibacteriia bacterium
GTGGTTGATCCGGCCCGATGCCGCGGAGAAGCTGACCGTGTCGGTGGGGAGGGGACTTCCCGGTTTTACGACGGTAGATGACAGCCCGATCATGGACGGCGCGCTCGAGTATTTCAACTTCGGCAATTACGACAAGGGTGTTCTGACGCTGGTCACGCAGACCGACCAGGTCTTGAGGAAAATAGAGGGCGACGGAAAGTAGCGAAGAAAGGATCTCGAAATGACGAAGTCGTCTATAGGCATCGCCATCGTGGTTGTCATCCTCGTGGTGATAGCCCTGTCTCTCGTGGGGTCGGGGGTCGGGGTGTGGAACAGGCTCAATCGAGAGTATCAGTCCGTGGAAGGGGGCAAATCGCAGTACTCGGCCGCTCTCAACACCTGCACCGAGAAGATCAAGGGTGTATGGGAGATCGCCAATCAGTACATGAAGCATGAATCGGAGACGTTCATCGCCGTCGCCCAGGCGCGGAGCGGTTACGACACGGCTAGGGAGGCGTTCGAAAAGGCGGCGGCCGAAGGCAGGGACACGGAGGAGCTGACCAAGGCCGGCGCCGACGTCGTTCAGGCCGCAATGGCATTCAGAATCCAGGTCGAGGCGTATCCGGAGCTCAGGGCAGTCGAAGCATCGCAGGAAAACATGCGCAACATGGAATCCTCGGTCAACGAGATCAAGACCGCGCTCGATGACTGGATCGTCACGATCAAGAATTACAACACGTACAGGGGCTCGGCCTGGCCGTCGATCCTGGGCGGTTTCATGAAGAAGTTCCCCGCGCAGATCAAGTACTACGAGGGAGAGATCAAGAAGCTCGACGTCAACGAGCTGAATCCCGAGAAGCAATAGGAACACCGGGAGATAGCGAGGCTCGCTTCGAGAAGCCCGGCTGTCGAGTGTGACGTGCACTTGGCAGCCGGGCTTGTTCGTTATTCCACCTTAGAGCCGCAGAAGCGCCATAACCTTGGCGATCGGGTCAGATTGGCCGGTAACGTAGAAGTGGATGGCCGGAACCGCGCGGTTGAGAAGCTCCTCCGCCTGACGCGCCGCCCACCGGACCCCCGCCTCCTCGGCGTGGGCTTCGTCCGATCGAAGAATCTCCTCCGAGAGCTCGAAGGGAATGTCGACGTGGAAGTTGAGCGGGATGCTCGTCAACTGGTGCTGCGAGTGAATGATCTTCAAGCCGGGAATGACCGGGACGGAGATGCCTTCCGCCCGGCACGACTCGACGAAACGGAAATAGGCTGCGTTGTCGAAGAACATCTGGGTGACGACGTAGTCCGCTCCCGCATCGACCTTCTCTTTGAGGTTCCGGATGTCCGTCCGGAGGTTCGGGGAGGCGTAGTGCTTGTCCGGGTACCCGGCGACCCCGATACAGAATGAGCTCGGTTCGGCGTCCACGAGGTCCTCGAGATAGATTCCCCGGTTCATGTTCGCGGTCTGAACGACGAGATCGCGCGCGCTTCGATTGAAGGTCTTGCCACCGGGATTGGGTTTGTCGCGTGTGGGGGCGTCCCCGCGCAGCGCCATGACGTTCTCGATCCCGAGGTACTGGATGTCGATCAGGAAATCCTCCGTCTCCTCGCGCGTGAATCCCTCGCAGAGGACGTGGGGGACCGCGTCGATCCCGTATTTCGACTGGATGAGAGCGCAGATCCCGAGCGTCCCCGGTCTCTTTCTCTTGACCTTCTTCCGGATCCCGCCTGGCGTTTCCTCGTAGATGATCTCCGCTCCGTGGCTCGTGACGTCGATGAACTTCGGGTGGTAGCGCACTATTCCAGCGACGATGTCGAGGAGGTCCTTCAGCCTGCCTCCGCGCTTGGGCGGAATGATTTCAAAACTGATGAGCGGCTGCTTCGCGGCCGCAAGATGCTCGATGACTTTCACTCTGGACCTCCAGGGTCTTCCGTGCCTGCGGCTTTCCGCGGGGCGGCTTTTTGGGCCGCGTTCCGGTACATCTCGGAGGATGTCAGGGTCCTGAGCCTTTCGGCGCCAGTCCTCGAGAGGATCTCCTGCATGAGGATTAGGTCCGGATCCCCCTCGGGGAGAATCCGGTACTGACGCGCCGGGTCGCCGATGATTGTGTCGAGCCCGTTCCGGCGGGCGAGTGTCAGAAACGCGTTCTGCAGGGGAAGTCTCGCCGCCCCGGGCAGGCTGACGGTCAGATTTGAGAGGCCCGCCACGATGCGGACGTCTTGCATATCCCGGTTCTCGCGGACCCTCAGGATCGTCTCGAGGGTCGTATTGACGAGGCCTTTCATATCGCACGCGACAGCGGGCGTGCTCGGATCGATGAAGATCTCCTCCTGCGCGAACCCCGCCTCGAGAGCTCTCGAGAACAGACGCCGCGCCGTCGCGAAAGCCTGCTCGACCGTCTCGTTCAGGAAAGAACGCTCGCCCTCGCGGCGCTCCGAGACAAGCAGGATGACGCTGCATCGGCGGATGGCCCGGATGGCGAAGATGTCCGTGTACCGACCCTCTGTCGCCGAGTTCAGGATCGGCAGCCCGTCGGATCGCGCCGGATCGAATGACTCCATGCCA
>JAQTVX010000057.1 GCA_028706585.1 Candidatus Krumholzibacteriia bacterium
CTACTCGGGCGTGACCGACGTGGCGTCTCTCATGCACGACGCGGCCCTGATGGACGCCTCGAAGCGAGTCTGGGACAATGTGGTCTCGAAAAAGCTGTATCTCACTGGAGGAATCGGCTCGCGGGGGCAGGGGGAAGGCTTCGGTCCCAACTACGAGCTTCCCAATATGACCTCTTACTGCGAGACTTGCGCCTCCATAGCGAACGTCTTCTGGAACTACCGTCTGTTTCTGAACGAGGCGGATTCGCGCTACTACGATGTCCTCGAACGCGTGCTCTACAACGGCGTGATTTCGGGAGTCTCGCTCGGCGGCGACAAATTCTTCTACGACAACCCACTCGAGTCGAACCACACGCACGAGCGTGCACCCTGGTTCGGATGCGCCTGCTGCCCGGGGAACGTCACCCGATTCATGGCGTCCGTGCCCGGATACGTCTACACGGCGACCGACGACGCCGTCATGGTGAATCTGTTCGTGGGCAACAAGGCGGAAATCCCGATGGGGAGCGACACCGTGAGGCTGTCGCAGACCACCGATTATCCATGGGATGGAAAGGTGAGGATCGATGTCGACGAGCCGCCCGCGCGGCGGTTCGACCTCATGGTGCGCGTGCCGGGTTGGGCCGCAGGCCGTCCGGTCCCATCCGATCTATATCATTTCGCGGATTCGACGAGCGAAGGGGTCGTATTTCATCTGAATGGAAAGAAGATCGAGCCCAAGATCGCGCGCGGCTATGCTCATATTCGCAGACGCTGGAAGAAGGATGATGCGCTCGAGATCAGCATCCCCATGCCCGCAAGAAAGGTGATGGCCGATGGGCATGTCGAGGCCGACCGGGGCAAGATCGCCTACCAGCGCGGGCCGCTCGTCTACTGTTTCGAGGACAAGGACAACAACGACGGCTGGCTGTTCGACGTGTTCGTGCCCGAGGATGAAGCGGTGTGCCAGCAGTTCGAAGACAGCCTTCTCGGCGGCATCACGACCTTGGGCGTCGATGGCTACCGGGTCGCCGTGACCGGCGCTGACACGACCGTCGAGCGGACGCCGCTCAAGGCGATTCCATATTTTGCTTGGGCCAACAGGGGCGCCGCCAATATGCTCGTGTGGATGCCGGAAGCGAAGGCGAACGTGTTCACGAGGTCGGGCTGGGGCAAAGAGATGGAGGCGGCCGCATCCTCATCGATGAAATGGGTGTGGGGGCTCAATACCGGTTTCGACCCCCGAAGCTCCTCCGACGTCGACAAGATCTACTACTACTTCTGGGAGAGCGACCATTCGGAGCAGTGGGTGCAGTACGACTTCAAGAAACCCGTCACCCTGTCCGAATCCAAGGTCTACTGGTTGAACCTCGATCAATACGACGGCAACTACCGTGTGCCGGAGTCATGGAGCCTCATGGTGCGGGATGCGGGGAAGCGCTGGGTGCCCGTTGTCACGGCAGATGCTTACAACGTGGAGCTCGACAAATACAATGCCGTCACGTTCAAACCCGTGAAGACCTCGGCCATCCGCATGAGGGTGAAGCTCCAGAAAGGCAGCCTTGCGGGAATACTGGCGTGGAAGGTCATCTGAGGCGAAATCGCCGCGGTCTCAATGAGCCTCCCCGTGCTTCGCCGGAAAATGTTTTGAGGCGGCGCCTTGACTTGGGGCACAAAAGAAGCGATTTTTAGGCAGAAGAGTATTGCACCGCATCGATCCTTCGCAGCACATCTTGCCTAACATAGCCCCGCCGGGTTAGATCAGCCGGAGGTGAGAATGATGAAGCTCTTATATCTGATACTGTTCGTGGCCCTGGCCGTTTTTATGGCTCAGTGCTCGGATGACGATGATTATTATGACTATCTTGCTTCTTCATGCATTGATACGGTGCTTGCGGGCGATACGATCGTAAACATGCAGTCGGTCGATATCGTTCATGTCTATCCCACCGGCTGCAATTACTTTTCACGATTTGCATCGACTGAGGCCGGAGACACTCTCTCATTGCAGGCGCTCTATGATTTCTATTTTCATGGCAACCCATGCGCGCATGGCTCCGGTCTGGATACGACGGCATATCATTTGGTGTTCTCTCATTACGGCCAATGGTTCTTGAAGTATGCACGGAGCGAGGGAGTAAGGATCGTCCAGCCGATATTCGTAAAACCTCCGAATGCGTATGATTATCTCGACAACTCATATATCTACAAGGTGCTTGCTCCCGATACGATCCATAATGGGGACCCGGTCCAGATCGTTCATATCTTTCCAGGTGGCTGCAATCATTTCGAGCGATTCGAATCGGACGAGCGTGGAAACACTCTCTCGTTGAATGTGGTTTATCATTGGGTCAACGTGGTAGGCTATGAGTGCGCGCACGGTTCCGGTCTGGATACCACTGCGTACTCTCTGGCGTTTTCATCGGGCGGGGTGCATTTCTTGAAATACACCAGAAGCGCGGAGGAGAAAGTCGTTCAGCCGATATATGTCGAGGATTGAAACGGCACTGGCTACCGGCGAGCCCGAGCTTGTTTTTTGCGCTTGACTTGGCCCATCTCGCATGTTATCAATAATGTTCGTTTCTGAAATTGAGCAGGAGGTATCTTTGTGTACGCGGTCGTACGCCTTGCGGGCAGACAACTTATAGTGAAACCGAACGAGATCGTGGACGTCCCGCTCCTCGATCTCGAGCCGGGAACCGTCATCAATTGCGATGAGGTGCTAGCATACTCTGACGGGAAGGATGTCCGCGTGGGGAAGCCGCTTGTCGAGGGCGTCAAGGTCCTCGGCGAGGTCATGGGCCACGGCCGCGAGGACAAGATCCTTCTCTACAAGATGCGGCGCCGCAAAGGCTATCGCAGGAAGCAGGGCCATCGCCAGCATTACACTCGCGTGAGAATCAAAGAGATCACCGCGTAAGGCACTAGAGGAGCAGTCTCATGGCACACAAAAAGGGAGTAGGGAGTTCGAAAAACGGGCGCGACAGCCAGTCGCATCGACTGGGCGTCAAGCGCTACTCCGGCCAGACGATCAATGCCGGCACGATCATCGTCCGTCAGCACGGCACGAGGATCCATGCCGGCACCAACGTAGGCAAGGGGAGAGACGACACCTTGTTCGCCCTCATCACGGGCGTCGTCAAGTTCGAACGTCTCGGAAAAGAAAAGAAGCGCGTCAGCGTATACGCCAAGTAGCCTGACCGGCAAAAAAGGCGGCATGTATGAATGGAGAACCGGGAACAGTCGATGTTCCAGCGAGTTCTCCATTTTCATTTATGACGGCACGGTTGGGGCGCCTGAGAACGATCCATCATCGGGGGTGAGGGCATGAAGATCAAGTACCTGGGCCACGCGGCATTCGAGCTCGATCTCGACAGCGGGCGCCGCATCGTTTTCGATCCGTACACAACGGGGGCATTCGACGCCATCGATTATGCTCCGATCGAGGGGAAGTTCGATGCGGCGGTCGTGAGCCACGACCACGACGATCACTGCTGCAGGGACGTTCTATCCCGCGCGAAAAGAATCATCAACAAGGCCGGCCGGGTCGATATCGGCGGCGCGTCGATCGAATCGGCCGCGACGTTCCACGACGAGGCGAAGGGCGCCAAGCGCGGCAAGAACCTCGTCTCGGTCGTCGAGGCCGAGGGGCTGCGCGTGGCGCACCTCGGCGATCTCGGGCATTCCGTCACGGCGAAGGACGTTCCCATTCTCAAAGGCGTCGACGTCATGATGATACCGGTCGGCGGCTACTTCACCATCGATGCCGCCGCCGCCGCGAAGATCGTGAAGGAGCTCGGGCCGAAGATCGTCATCCCGATGCATTACCTGACGATGAAGGTAACGCTACCCATCTCGCCGGTTGAGAATTTCACGAAACTGATGGATAATGTCGAGCGAGCCGGCGCGAGCGAGATCGCCGTGACGAAGGAGACGCTTCCCGCGACGACGAAGGTCATCGTGCTGGAGGCGGCGAACTAGCCGCTGGCGAAATGATCCCGGAGGATGCTCAATGAAGAAAGACGTCGAGTTCGTCAATATCCTGCGCACATTCAGCCCGCAGGACATCATGATAATCAAGAGCATCCTGGACGGATCGGGCATAGAGTACTACGTTCAGGGGGAAAACGGCATCACGGTGCGTCCCTTCGTCGATCCGGCGAGAGTCATGGTCGTGAAGGAGCAGGCGGATGACGCCTTGGAGCTGCTGAAGGATCTGGATCTGTCTTTCTACGTGTACAGGCCGGATCGTCACAAGGATAATGATAAGGGCAGTGAACCGTCAGAGTGAGGTGGAGAATGGCGAAAGCAAAGCGCAAGTCAAAGACGCCCGCAAGGGGCAAGGCGAAGGCCAAGAAGCCCGCGAAGGTCAAGGCCCGGGCGAAAAGAGCGCCGCGGCGCGTGAAAAAGGCGCGGCCCGTCAAGAAGGCGCCGCGGGCGGCCAGGAAGGCCGGGCCGGTCTCGCCGCTGAGAGAGATCAGCGCGAAGAAGATAGCCGACGTCGTGGCGCGTCTGTCGATGGAGGCCAACTACGATCTCGAGCACGACGTTCTCGAGGCGCTCGAGAGGGGTCTCGGCGCCGAGATTTCCCCGGTGGGGAAGGAAATATTCAACCAGCTTCTCGAGAACGCTGCGATAGCGCGCAACGAGCGGATGCCGATCTGCCAGGACACGGGGCTCGCGGTCATATTCGTCGACCTCGGCCAGGATGCCCACGTCACGGGCGGCCTCCTCGATGAGGCGATCAACGAGGGCGTGCGCCGCGGCTACACGGAGGGCTATCTCCGCAAGTCCGTTCTCGGCGATCCGCTGAGGCGCGTCAACACCAAGGACAACACGCCGGCCGTCATCCATACGCGGATCGTGCCCGGCGACAGGCTCAGGCTCTGGGTCGTCCCGAAGGGCGGCGGCAGCGAGAACATGAGCAAGATCGCGATGCTCAAACCGGCAGACGGCATCGAGGGCGTGAAGAAGTTCGTGGCCGAATCCGTACGAATCGCCTCGGCCAACCCGTGCCCGCCGATCGTCGTGGGTGTCGGAATCGGCGGATCGTTCGAGCAGTGCGCCGAGAATGCCAAGCGCGCGCTTCTGCGCACGATCGGGAGCGCTCATCCGGACGCGTTCTACGCCGATCTCGAGGGCGAGCTGCTCAGGATCATCAACGATCTGGGGGTGGGGCCCATGGGGCTCGGCGGGCGCATCACGGCGCTCGCGGTTCATATCGAGGCGGCGCCCTGTCACATCGCCTCGCTCCCCGTCGCGGTGAATATCAATTGCCACGCGGCGCGGCACAAGACCGCCGTGCTCTGATTCGGAGGAAGGTGAACGATGGCCGAATATTCAATGACTGCTCCGTTGAAACCGGAAGACGTCGACAAGCTCCGCGCCGGCGACAAGGTGAATCTCACCGGCTTCATCTACACGGCGCGGGACGCGGCGCACAAGAAGCTCGTTGAGCTCATCAAGGAGGGGAAGCCGCTTCCGCTCCCGCTCGAAGGGCAGATCATCTACTACGTGGGGCCGTCGCCGACGCCCCCGGGGAAGGCGATAGGCTCAGCGGGCCCCACCACGAGCTTTCGCATGGACCCATACGCGCCCCTTCTGATCGAGCGCGGGCTGCGCGGGATGATCGGCAAGGGCGAGCGCGCCCCCGGCGTCGTGGAGGCGATGCAGAAGCACGGTGCCGTGTATTTCGCGGCGACGGGCGGCGCGGCGGCGCTTCTGTCGAAGCGCATCACCGCGGCCGAGGTTATCGCGTATCCCGAGCTGGGCGCCGAGGCGATTCGCAGGTTGACGGTCGTGAACTTCCCCGTTATCGTGGCGCAGGATTGCCATGGCGGGAACATTTACCGGGAAGGGCAGAGACAGTACGCACGATGAGCACGGAACATGAAACCAGGCGCGGGGCCGCGAGAAGGCCCGCGGCGAGCCTGCTCGCGCCTTACCGGGACAAAGCGCTCGTTGTAATTCCGGCGCGGTACGGCTCGACACGCTTCGAGGGGAAGCCGCTCGCCAAGATCGGCGGCGTGCCGATGATCGTGCGCGTCATGAACCGCGCGGCGAAGATCAAGAACGCCGACGCGGTCATCGTCGCGACGGACGATGAGCGGATCAAGTCCGTCGTCGAGAGGGCGGGAGGTGTGGCGGTGATCACCAAGCGCACGCATTCGACCGGCACGTCCCGGGTCCGCGAGGCGGCTGCGTATTTTCTCCACGGGATCGTCGTGAACGTTCAGGGGGACGAGCCCCTGCTGCCCGTTCGCGCCGTGGAACGGTTGATCGCCCTCATGCAATCGGATCCTTCTCTCATGATGAGCACGCTCGCCTCGCCCGCGACCGACTTCGACGATCTGTTCCGCGTCGACGTCGTCAAGGTCGTCTGCGACCGCGACGGGGATGCGCTCTATTTCTCGCGGTCGCCGCTCCCCTATCCGGGATTCGGAGGAGAGTGGGCCGGAGGCGGCTCGCGCGGGGCATCGGGCGGCGAGATTGCCGGGATCAAATACCTCCGGCACATCGGCGTCTATGCCTTCAGGCGCGAGTTTCTTTTCGAATACAACGACTTGCGGCGGGGACCGCTCGAGAGGATCGAGCGCCTCGAGCAGCTTCGGGCCCTCGAGAACGGCTATCGGATCGGAGTCATCTCCTGTCGATCGGCGTCGATCGGCGTCGATCGTCCCGGCGACGTGAAGAGAATCGAGAAATTGCTTCGCGGCCGCCCGGAGCGCGCGAGAAAAAAAGTTGAAAAAAGACCGCGCAGCCGCTAGAGTGGTTCGCGGTGTTTAGGACTCACATATCGATAGGGTTGCGACACGCGAGGACGGAGTGGGCGAGAAGACCAAGTACATTTTCGTGACGGGAGGAGTAGTTTCCTCCCTCGGCAAAGGCATCGCCGCCTCCTCCATCGGTCTCCTTCTCAAGCAGCGCGGGCTCAACGTCGTTCTCCAGAAATTCGATCCGTACCTCAACGTCGATCCGGGCACGATGAGCCCGTTCCAGCACGGCGAGGTGTACGTGACGGACGACGGCGCCGAGACCGACCTCGACCTCGGGCATTACGAGCGCTTCATCGACCGCGACCTGAGCCAGCGCTCGAACGTGACGACCGGCCAAATCTACGAGACGGTCATCAACCGCGAACGCGAGGGAGGATATCTGGGGCGCACCGTGCAGGTCGTGCCCCATGTGACCGACGAGATCAAGTCCCGCATCCGGCTCGCGGCCGAGAACGGCGAGAACGTGGACGTCGTCATCACAGAGATCGGCGGGACGACGGGCGACATCGAGGGGCTCCCGTTCCTCGAGGCGGTCCGCCAGTTCCGGCTCAATCACGGACGTGAAAACTGCCACAACATTCACCTTACGCTCGTCCCATACATCAAGGCCGCCCGCGAGCTCAAGACGAAGCCGACGCAGCACAGCGTCAAGGCGCTGCTCGAGATCGGGATTCAGCCGGACATTCTCATATGCCGGACCGAGCGGCCGCTGAGCCACGACATCCGCGCGAAGATCGCGCTGTTCTGCAACGTGGACGTGAGCGAGGTTATCGAAGCGCGCGACGTGGCGACGATCTATCAGGTGCCACTCCAGTTCCGCAAGGAAGGGCTGGACGACATTATCTGCGCGAAGCTCGGTCTCGCCTGTCCGCCGCCGGATCTGCGCGGCTGGGAAGAGATGGTCGAGAAGATCTATTCGATGACCGAGAGCATCGAGATCGCGATGTGCGGAAAATACGTGCACCTGCACGACGCGTACAAGAGCATCATCGAGAGCTTCACGCACGGCGGCGTGGCGAACGACGTCCGCGTGAACATCCGCTGGGTCGACACCGAGAAGATCGAGCAGGAAGGCCCGGAGGCGCACCTCGCGGGCGTGCACGGGATTCTCGTTCCCGGCGGGTTCGGCGACAGGGGGATCGAGGGAAAGATCGCGGCGGTCCGGTACGCGAGGGAGAACGGTATCCCGTATCTCGGTATCTGCCTCGGTCTCCAGATGGCCGTGATCGAGTTCGCCCGCGACATATGCGGCCTCTCCGGCGCCAACAGCTCGGAGTTCGACCCCGACTCGCCGTACCCCGTGATCGATCTCATGCTCGAGCAGCGCAGCCGCACTATGATGGGCGGCACGATGCGTCTCGGCTCCTATCCCTGCCGGATCACGGAGGGCACGCTCGCGCACCGTCTCTACGGCTCTCTCGAGACGGCCGAGCGCCACAGGCACCGTTTCGAGGTCAACAACGCGTATCGCAAGACCCTGACGGACGCCGGAATGGTCATCTCCGGCGTCTCTCCGGACGGCGAGCTCGTGGAGATGATCGAGCTTCCGGATCAGCCCTTCTTCATCGGCTGCCAGTTCCATCCCGAGCTCAGGTCGCGTCCGAACCGCGCGCACCCGCTGTTCAGGGGGCTCGTCGGCGCGGCGAAGGCCTACAAGCGCGAGCACGGAGGCTGCGATAGCTCGCCGTCGATGGTTCACGAGGACGAGTGGAGGGAGGGCCGGTGAATGGATGCCCTCCGGATCGGCGGCCGTAAGCTAATTCCAGGCAAGATTCCCATTCTCATAGCCGGACCGTGCGTTCTCGAGAACTTCGACGACGCGCTGCGAGTCGCGCTCGAATGCGCGGAGGCGGCCGCGCGCGAGGGATTCTTCTACATATTCAAATCGAGCTACCTCAAGGACAACCGCTCATCGATCGATTCATACGCCGGGCCCGGTCTCGACAAGGGCCTGGAGATGCTCGCCGGTGTCAAGGCCAAGGCCAAGGTGCCCCTTCTGACCGACGTGCACTGCCGCGACGAGGTCCCTCGGGTCAAGGACGTCGTCGACGTCATCCAGATCCCCGCGTTTCTCGTGCGGCAGACGAGGCTCATCGTCGCGGCGGCGCAGACGGGCGCCGTGCTGAACCTCAAGAAGAGTCAAATGCTCTCCCCCGAAGATATGGGAAACGCGGTCGCGAAGGCCCGTACGGCCGGCGCGGGCGGCGTCATGGTGACGGAGCGCGGAACGAGCTTCGGCTACAACAACCTCGTCGTCGATTTCACGGCGTTTCCGCGGATGCGGCCGTTCGGCGCGCCCCTCATCTTCGACGCCACTCACTCGCTGCAGCTGCCCGGCGGGCTCGGGAAGCGCTCCGGCGGGAGGCCGGAGTTCGTCTCTACGCTCTCCCGCGCGGCGGTCGCGGCCGGGTGCGACGGGCTGTTCATCGAGACGCACTTCGCGCCGCTCGACTGCAGGTGCGACGCGGAGGCGATGCTGCCGCTCGCGGAGCTCGGCCGGTTGCTCGCCGAGACGAAGCGGCTGTTCGAGCTCGTCCGCGGCTTCGGAACATAAATCTGTTGATTTTTGCCTGTAGAATCGCCCATCTTAGTAGAACACCTTGCGAAAGAGTGATGCGCATGAAGGACAGGGAGAAATTTGCATTGAACGAATCGCCCGCCGGGCGCGGCGGCGCCGACCGCGCGAAACCGCGGGACGTCGAGGACATGGGACGCGACGTCATCGCGGCTGAGATCCGCGGCCTTCAAGAGCTGCGCCTGTCGATCGGGCCCGAGTTTCGCAAGGCGGTGGCGCTGCTTCTCGAGTGCCGCGGCAAGGTCATCGTGTGCGGCATGGGAAAATCCGGCATCGTCGCGCGCAAGATCGCCGCGACCCTGAGCAGCACGGGCACGCCCGCCGTCTATCTCCATCCCGGAGAGGCGGCCCACGGCGACATGGGAATGATAACGAAGGAAGACATATTTCTCGCCGTGAGCAAGAGCGGCAAGAACGACGAGATCACGAAGCTGCTGCCTTACCTCAAGGCGATGAAGGG
>JAQTVX010000058.1:0-7086 GCA_028706585.1 Candidatus Krumholzibacteriia bacterium
GCCGACGATGCCTCGGCGCTCTTCGTGAATCCCGCAGGGACGATGGCGGCTTCTGATCCCGCGGCCTACCTCGATTACTCCGAGCCGCCTTGGAGCGATGTAGCACGCGAATCGAGGCTCGCCGTTGCGGGGGCGGCGCGGCGAATGGGCTTTGCCTTGGGGTGGTACCGCTTCGGCTCTGATGCAGGTTCTTTCGATCTGCTCATCCTTAACGCGGCGCGCAAGCTCATTGATGGAACCCAGGGCTCCTTCATTTCGCTCGGTGCGAACGCGACCGTCGGGCGCTCGACTTATGAAAAAACGCTCGTTGGAGACGCCGATTCGGAGTGCAAGCTGAGCGGCGACCTCGGCATCATCGTGAGACCGCTTCCGGTCGTCTCGTTCGGATACGCCGCAGGCAACGTCGGCGGCGTTCGTTTCGTCGATGCGGCGGGCGAGGAATCAGGCCGTTTCGTGCATCGGTGGGGAGCGTCGTACTTCTGGGAGAACCGTGTAATCCTTTCGTTTGCGGCGGAGCGCATCGAGGGGAGAACGACGCTTCATTACGGTCTCAGCGCGAAGACGGCTGCACCGATTGAGCTGCTGGCCGGCTTCGCCGACGCTCATGCATCGGGTGGCGTCCGCTGGAACGGCGCGAGATGCAGAGCCGTAATTGCATTCTCCGCGGGCGATGCGCGGCATGTTGAATGGACCTGCGGGCTCGAGGTGGGGATGCGCGCGAACGCGGACGGGGAGGCGCCGTGAGAAAAATGGCCGCTGCCGGTGCGAAAAACGCGTGCGCCTCGATGCTCGCCTACATTCTGCTCGCTCCGTCGATGCAAGCGCCGGCGCGCTGCGAGGCTCGGCCCGATTCGTCGATCTCCTACCGGTGGTCCGCCGTCTATGGGAGCCTCATCGATATCGATCGGGGCTCTTCGTTCTTTCCATGGAACGACGAGGAAACGCTGTCGCATATCAACGATCGTTTGGCGCTGCTTGGAGAGATCGTTCAGGGAGACGGCTTCTCGCTGTTCGCGAAAGGTTCGACAGGTTTTCGTCTCGGCGGGGAATATCAGGAGCAGCGGTACGTTCTGGAGCAGGGTCACGTCGCGTTCGATATTTTCGATGGAGCGGTTCGGGGAAGGCTGTTTTCCCACGAAAGGGTATACCGCACGGATCAAGAGCTCATCAAACTCATATCGGATGAATCGCAGTTCGTCGCCGGGCGAGGAGAGGGGCTTGCCGTCGAGGTGAACGCGGGAGCCAACGTCTCGGCGAGCTTCATCGGATCGATATTCAGGGACGATATCACGGATCACGGAGGACTTCCGTCGTTTTACGGAGGAGGAGATGTCCTGCGGATGTTCCGGATAGAGGGGTTCCAGAAGCCGCGCTGGCATGCTGGATTGACGCTCTCCGAGGTGCGCTCGTTGACGTTCGGCGACCGGATCACCGTCGGAGCAGACGCCGGTCTCCATGTCAGGGGCCTCGATTTTCTCACCGAGCTCGCCAGGGTGCGGAGCGGTGGTTGGGACGAGCTCCGCAATGGCTCTCTCTTTGACTTGAGGCTGCGCGAGGCGAAGCTAGACGACCCCGTCTCCATCTTCTCGACAAACAATGCATTTTCTTTTGAGATCGAGGGCCTCGAGCTCGGGATCGGCGGTCTCGGAGCCGTGGGCATTGTGCCCTCTTATCGATTCAACGGGGAATCGTTCACGGAGCTCGAAGGAGAGATTTCGCCGGGACTGAGCGAAAGCTCCGTGCTGGCGTGGTGGCAACCCGCCTCCTACGACGCGCTCGTCTCGATCGACGCATCGGACGGCGAGTACCGAGGTCGGGATTTCAGCAACCTCATCGGCAGCGCCAGGATGAGATACAGGGGCGGCTTCGAGATCAAGGAGAGCGTCCTGTGCAGGACGGGGGAGCGTAGCTCGGGGGTGGTCTCATTCATCGACGATAACGAGCGATCGCGCGTCGCCGTTTCGGCGCGGCTCGACGATCTCGGCGCGGGGAATGCTCTTTCGTATCTCGCCCATGCGGGGCTCAATCTGGGTTCCCGCGTCACGGCGAGAGGCGCTCTGTATCTCTGCCGATCAAATCAGAGTCTATACAACGTTCAGCTCGAGTTCAGGCCCCGAGGGAGATTTCTATTGCGGGCGGTGATGGGGTCGTTCACCCCTAGGTATGAAGGGCTGATGCTCGATAACGAATTCGATCCTTATCAACCCTCGAAGGATCGGTTTGTTTATCTATTCACGAGGATTTGGTTCGGAGCGGAGGGGGAGAAATGAGGCGGTGCCTGGGGCTGTTCCTTGCGCTCGTGCTCGCCGCTCTCGCTACAGCGACATGCCGGGCATCCATAGCCGTCGACGAAGGGGAGACCGTCTTCAGATTGAGCGGCATCGACGCCGAGAAGGTCTTCGTCGTCGGCGATTTCAACGGCTGGAATCCCACGATCGATCTCATGGCTATGACGGAGGGACTCCTCGAGACGAGGCTGTTCCTGCTTCCCGGGACGTACCGTTACCGCTTCATCGCGGATGGAGTCTCGTTGAGCGATCCGGATAATCCCTGCCTCGACGCGGAAGGCAACTCATGCTTCACGCTCACGGAGCGCGACGGCGTTCTTGAGATATTCTACGCGAAGGAGGCGGGAGCAGCCGCCGCCGGCAAGCCGAAATCGAGCATCGCGCCTTCCGCGCGTATCGAGGTCGCAGCGGCGGACGGAGAGGCGTCCGTCCACTCGGCATGGGGATTAAAAGGGACAGTTGACGAGAGAATCGACGCGGATCTCGCGATAGGCCTGACGGAAGAATATTACGCTGGAGAGGATTTGAGAGGAAGATCCTTCCTGTTGAGGAGCCTCGCATCGTATCGCTTCGATCGCGGCACTCTGAGCGCATTCGCACGTCCATGCGAACCGATCGATCTCGGCGACATGATCGGTCTTCTGGGTGCGGTCGGCCCCTACCGCTATCCGGTGAGCCTGTTTTCGAGGGGCGTGAAGCTCGATGGAACGCTTCCTCTCGGCATCGATGGACGATTCATCTTCGCGAGCCGCCTGCGCGGCTACCGTTCCGGGCTCGAGGGGAGTGCGGATTCATCCGGTGTTTTTGCCGGCCGCCTCTTCGAGGATTCGGACATCTACGCGCTCAGGCTCGGCGCCAAGATCAATAGCGCCGCGCTGAGATACCTTTTCAGGGAGAATAGAAGGCCCAAGGACGGGTATTGGCGTTTTCCGGCGCTCGGAGGCGACCTCTATGAGGGATTTGAGCGAGATGTATTCCACGGTTTCTCGATCTCGCTGAGCGGAGATGCCGGTATGGTTCTCGACGGCGAGCTTCTATTTGGGAAGAGCTTTCTCGCGGCGGAAAACGCTCTCGTGGAGCAAGCCGAAGGTGAGCCGGTCCACGTGAGCCTCTCGCGCGAATGCGAATGGGAGCATGGGCGCCGGTTTCTGGTAAAAGCCTCTCGAGGCGGGAGTGGATTGAACGGCGGCATGGTGTTCTCTCGGACGACCCTTGAAGGCGACCGGGCCGCGAGGGATGGAAGGTGCGACGGATCGAGAACGTCGCTCGTAGGAACGCTCGCGTTTCGGGATTCCTCGTTTGCGTTGAGTCTCGAAGGAACTCTAGATCAGTACTCCTCGATGAACACGGGATCGATTTTCTGGGTGGGCAGGACGAACTTCTGGCTGAACGGCGATGAGCTATCATACGATCTCGTTCCGTTTCTCTCTTCCAGGCAGATCTACGAGATTGCGCTTTCGTGCGAACGAAAGTACGAACCGTTCAACGGTCTTCCGTGGGGGAAGGGGCTCCGGTTAGAGATGAAGCAGCGATGGAGCGGGCCGGACTCCGGCCCCATTTTCAGGGAGATTCGTTTTTCGAACGGCGTGCCCGTTCATCGGCTCGCGACCTTTCTCCTCGATATGCGCGGCGCCTCGTACAGCTATGGCGGGACCGGACGCGATTTCGTCGACGTGTTTCTATCGCTCCATGGGAGCATCACGAAATCGATCTGGTGTGCCGTGGGGACCGGGGTGAATCCCTACGCTTTCGACGAATGGCTCTATGCATTTTCCGATCACGGGAGGGAAGATTATCTCTACTGGCGCGGAGTTCTCGACGCCTTCGCCGCTGGCGGCGAACAGGCCTCGATGAAGGTCCTATTCGACGCCGAGGATGCGCTCGCGGATGACTGGGCCTTCACCATTGAAGCGGGTTTTACTTTCTGATGCGCCGGCGTTATAATTCCAATATGAGATCTCGTTCCGATGCCGTCATGCGAGCCAGTGCGATCACGTGCCTTCTCGTGCTGATCGTTTCCTGCGGCAGATATCTCGAGAAGTCGCTCGGTTCTCCGCGCGTGGACGGCGAAAGCATCGTGTTCAGGGTCAAGGCGCCTTCGGCGCGTACGGTTCAGCTGGCCGGCGATTGGTCCCGCAACAACTGGGCGCGCGGAGACGCGGAGGAGGGCGAGGTTTTGGTGGGGCTCATGGATAGGGCCGATGGCGGAGATATTTGGGAGCTCACTGTTCGCCTCGACCCCGGCCGGTATCGTTATCGATTTCTGGTAAACGAGACCGAGTGGCTTCTCGATCCGGAGAATCCGAGAATCGTCGATGACGGAAAGGGAGGGAAGGCCAATCTGTTGATTGTGCCGTGAGTATGAGACTTCGCTGCATTTCAGCCGGCATCGCGCTACTTGCGCTTTCCATCGTCGTTTCCTCGTGCGGACCGCAGATACCCGTGGCCGGATCGGAAGGTGCCCCGGCAACAGGTCCCCAATCCGTTCAGGGCGGCATGCTATTCACCTTCTATGCGCCGAAAGCTCACAAGGTCGCGGTCGTGGGCGACTTCAACAACTGGTCTACGAGCGCCGATCCCATGTATGATCGCGAGCAAAAAGGGCTGTGGTCGATAACGCTTCCTCTCAAGGCGGGACGCTACGAATACAAGTTTCTTGTCGACGACGAGAAATGGATCCCTGATCCGGGGAATTCAAAAAAGGCCAAGGATGGTTTCGGCGCGTTCAATTCCGTCGTCGAGGTCAAGCCTTGATTTTATAACGATAGTCATTTCATGGGGTTAAATGCCTTCTCGTCGTTGCAATTTGCTTTGATCTGTGCTATTTTAATCTAGACTCCGGGTGAATCCCTTCCGCGCGCCGGCGGGCGATGAGGTTTCAACCGATCGAAAGGGATCCTCCCCGCGCTCGATGATGCGCGGCCGTTCTGGAAGCGGGAACAGCATTTCCAGGGAAGTGCAAGCTTTACAAGACCTTGCGTTTCTCGGCTTTCCATGCTGCGGTTCCGGATTCTGAATCTTTTTATCTGCGGAATCCCTTTCCGGGTAGGCCTTTTATTGGGAATAAGAAATTGGCACGGGGCTTGCGCGACCTTCTTGGAGTATTTTGGTTGTTGTCTCGCGGGACATGCGGGAATCAGGAATATGAAAAAGCGTTCGCTTGGATCCATGCGGAAGATTGCGGGCATTGCAGCGATTGCGTTGGTCATGCTCGTTCCGCCGTTCGCCGCGTTCGCGGCGGCCGGCTCGGGTACGTCCTCGGTTACGCCTTTGAGCGACGTCTCGGCCGGCTCATCGGGGACGTGGACTTTCCGATACACTGCCGCCGATACCTTTATCTCGGGCACGCTGGAGATAGTCATCCCCGATGGCTGGAGCGCTCCGCAGATCGCCGATCCATATTCGGCTGGATACGTCACAGTTTCCAGCAGCGGGACGCTCGGCGCCACGCCGCTCGCGATAGCGGGTCGCGTCATCACCGTATATGTCACTGCGCTCGATACTGCCCAGACCGTCGACGTGGTTTACGGTGATCAATCGATCGATGCCGGGGGGCGGTCGATAGCACAAACGGCGGTCGAGAGTGCCGTCGAATTCGCCATGAGTTCCGATCCCGCAGGCGAGACGCGCTCGCCGCTCGCTCTGTCGCCGAGCCTCGACGTCGTGGCGGGTTCGATTGCGAAGCTCACGTTCACGACGCCTCAGAGAACGTTCACCGCTGACAACGAGAGCGCCGTGATGCGTGTGAGGGCCGAGGATGAATTCGGAAATCCCTCATCCGTGGCCGGCGACCAGAGCGTCGACTTGAGCACGAGCGCGGCAAGCGGTATGTTCTCGCATCTCGGCGGCGGAGATTTCGCCGAAACCGGCGCCGTGGCGATTCTTGCCGGCGAGGATACTGCATCCTTCTATTATCGTGACATCGTTGCCGGCGACAAGACGATCACGGCATCCGCTGGCGGCCAGTCATGGACGGACGCCCAGCAGACCGTAACCGTGAATGCGGGTATACCATTCCGGCTCGCTGTGTCGCCCGAGGATACAACGGCCGTGGCGGGAGATTACGTCAGGTACAGACTCAGGGTCGAGGATGAAGAGGGAAATCCGAGCGCGCTTTCGAACAGCCAAGCGATATCTCTCCTCGGCTATCCCGGAGACTTCTACACGACTTCGAACCATGGTACGCCGATCACGCAGATAACCATCGCGAGCGGCGCTCATACCGTCTATGTGGATTACAGGAATACGAATAAACAAATGGAGTTTCCTCCGTACGTTCTCGCGTTTCTGGACGATAACGGGGTTTCCCCGACGCTCGAAGCTGCATCGGCGACGATCTATGTCGACAGTGGGCCATTCGACCCCGCTACATCTGAGATCGAGGTCAGCAAGTCATCGGCTATCGCCAATGGAGCCGATTCCATTGCAATCATCGTGCGGGCCAGGGACGCATACTATAACGGGGTGGGCGGCGCCGCGGTTCTGATCGCCTCGACCGGTTCCGGCAATACTCTTCATCAGCCCGTCGGCACCACGAGTGGGACCGGGTCGGCCGAGGGCAGCATAAGATCCACGAAAGCGGAAGCGAAAACCATCACGGCGACGCTCGACGGTGTGGATATCGTGCCATCGTCGGACGTCACTTTCACGGCCGGTCCTTTCGATGCCGGAGTATCGAGTGTAGCGGTATCGAAGGCCACGGTGGTGGCGAATGGTGTGGACTCGACTGTGGTGACGGTGACGGTGAGTGATGCGCAGGGGAACCCGATATCCGGGAGCACGGTGGCGATAGGGGCTA
>JAQTVX010000058.1:7186-9715 GCA_028706585.1 Candidatus Krumholzibacteriia bacterium
GACGGGGAGTGATGGGGTGGCGGTGGGCAGGGTGAGGTCGACGAAGGCGGAGCTGAAGACGATCAGTGCGACGGCTGGAGGCGCCTCGATCACGCAGACGCAGGCTGTGACGTTCACGCCTGGGGCGCTGAATCATTTCAACATATCGCACGGCGGAACGGCAACGGCTGGCCAGGCATCTTCGGTGACGCTGGATGCACGCGACAGCCAGGAGAACAAGATCAGCGATTTCAGCGGGATTGCGAAGGTTTATACGAGCACGGTGATTTCGGGCGACCACGTCAATTGGGGGCTGGGCAACGCCGCGGGATCCATACTATCCGAGGTGCTGGACACCGTGCGCTATCAGTTCGTCCCGGCAGATGGTGGGGATGCCGAGATAAGAATCACGGACAACAAGGCGGAAGCCATTACCATCTATGCTTCGAGCGGCGGGGTTATTTCTGCTTCGGCGGCGAAGCTCGTGGTTGGCACGGCCGCTGTCGACCGCATTTACATTGTAAGCGGCGACGACCAGCGCGCCGTCGTAGACGAGGAAGTGGATTCGCCGCTAGTCGTCGCGGTGGAAGACGCGTTCGAAAACCGCGTGAGCGGCGTCACGGTGAGCTTCGCGATCGTGAGCGCGGGGGGTTACCTCGACGCGAGCAGCGCGCTTCCGGGTCAGCAGACGAGCTCGGTGACGGATGCCGGTGGAAACGCCTCATGCGAGATGTGGAGACTCGGAACGCAGAGCGGCCTCGATTCCGATTCGCTCACGGCTTCGATTGTATCGGGAACGACGCGGTCGGTTCTTTTCACCGCGACAACGGATCACGGGCCGATCGATGCAATCGCTTTGACACCGAAGGATAAATCTGTGACGGTGAGCTCTTCGACGATCGTGACTGCGACACTGCGCGATGCCTTCGATAATCTTGTCGTGAACGAATACGTAACCATATTCATAAAGGATACACCGGACGGCATGCTGAGCGCAGCCGCCGGCAGTTCGACGGATCCGATCGGTTCCTATGCGCGTCGGGGCAAGAGCGACAGCACAGGCACGGTCTCGTTGACGTACAACGCCCCGGGGACGGCCGGTCTTCAGGATGTCATCGACGCCAACAGCAACACCATCTCAGCCGATAACGTGGCGGACGTTGTCTATACGTCCGTGGCGAGCGGCGCTACCGATCTAAGCGCAACCGTGCTCACAGGGCAGAGCTCGCAGGCGGGGGCCACGTTCTCGTTCAGGGTCGAAGCGGTCGACGGGAACGGAAACCGCGATCTGACAAATGCGAGCCGCATCGTTCTCGAGCCGCCCGGCTTGGGAGGCTTCAGCTTCAGTCTGAGCGATTTCGGCGCGGCGATCACTGAAGCGAATCTCGTTAACGGCACGGCAATTATCTATGGAAAAGGAACGAAGCCGGGCAGCTGGGATATCGAGATTCGGGACGAGGCTGCGTTGCTCTCGCCGGATCAATTCAGCGTGACGATCGCGGCTAACGACACGGTTAGCTCGTACGTCGTCACTGCGCCGGCCAGCGCAACCGCGGGAGCCGATTTCGCCGTCACCGTGGAAGCGAGGGACCGCTTCAACAACCGTGTGACGTCGGCCGCATATGCGGTCGATTTCAGGGCCGTTCAGGCGGCTGACAGCTCGAAGGCCGCCTCGAGCACCCTCTCGGTTTCCAGCGGCACCCTCGTCAATGGACTGTTTACCGGGAACGCCTTCAGGTACAACGTCTCCGAACAGATACGCATCGAGGTGAAGAGCGCGGCCAACTCTGTGAAGGCGTACAGCGGCGTCGTGTCGGTCGGTCCCGCCGTCGCCTATCAGCTTGTGAAGATCGGAGGGGACAGCACGGGCGTATCCGTGGGCGATTCGCTGCGTCTCCGCGCCAGGGTTATCGATATCTATGGAAATGCCGTGAGCGGCGAGACGGTGTTCTTCACCGTGCAGGAAGGTGACGGGAGCCTGGAAGCGCCGCAGGCAATCGCCGGCGGCGACGGAATGGTATCGCTTTGGTTCACGACCGATGTGGTTGTCGGTACGAACCGTGTGCGCGCATTGATTCT
Organism: Candidatus Krumholzibacteriia bacterium; assembly: GCA_028706585.1. Taxonomy (GTDB): domain Bacteria; phylum Krumholzibacteriota; class Krumholzibacteriia; order Krumholzibacteriales; family Krumholzibacteriaceae; genus SSS58A. The sequence continues at coordinate 9,245 of JAQTVX010000058.1, forward strand.
CGATGGTGATCCGGATGGCCTAGAAACGAAGAGCTTCACCGTAACGACCGTTCCCGTGTCGGAGATTGCGCAAGTGTCGCTCGCGATTTCCGGGGGCACGTCCTTCCAGGCCGGTGAAACGTTCACCGGCGACGTGGCCGCGTACGATCAGTACGGCAATCTGATCAGTACGGATTCGAGCTCCCAGCTCCGATGCGTCGCGCTTCATCCGACCATGGATTTCGTTCCGGACGTCATGACGCTGAGTGCGGGGCTTGCCTCATTTTCCGCATCCGATTCGGTCGCAGGCATCAACCGTATACGGGTGCTGTCGCTCGCCGGAGACAGTCTCTCCGAATGGAGTGCCTCGCTCACGATACTGCCGGCGCCCGCGTACCGCCTGGTCAAGGTGAGCGGGGATACGGTCGGCACCCAGGTCGGTGCAGCGGTCGCGCTCAAGGCGCGCGTGAGGGATGCCTACGGGAACGCGGT
>JAQTVX010000341.1 GCA_028706585.1 Candidatus Krumholzibacteriia bacterium
AGATCAAGGTACAGGCCTACGTCGAATCCGAGACGGTCTATATGGGAGAGACCTTCGTCTACCAGATCGTCGTCGACGGGGCCGACAACGCCACCCCGCCCGGCGTCGCCGCTTTCGGGCCGGATTTCACGGCCGAGTATCTCGGCGGGCAGAACAGCAGCAGCCAATCGATCACGGTCATCAACGGGAAGATGGATCGCCAGGTTCAGAGGCGCTTCGTGATGCAGTTCAATCTGACCCCGAGCCGCAAGGGGCGGCTCACGATCCCCTCGGTTCCGGTCAAGGTCAAGAGCCAGACGTTCAATACGAATCAGCTCACGATCGGCGTCGATACGCCCGTAGAGACGCAGGATTTCAAGCTGCGCATGACGCTGTCGCGCTCGAGCTGCTACGTCGGCGAGCCGGTGATTCTCACTGTGACGTGGTACATCGGGCGCGACGTCGAGAATTTCGCGTTCACGGTGCCGGTGCTCGCGAGCGGCGATTTCGGCATCGAGACACCCGAGGTCAAGATCGACCAGAACAAACGCTACTACCGCATTCCCGTGGGCGCTCAGGAGGTCGTCGCGGAGAAGGGCACGGGCACGCTCGACGGCCGCGACTATGCGACGATCAGCTTCAAGAAGGTTCTCGTCCCGAAGCATGCCGGCGCCCTGAACATTCCCCAGTCGAGCGTCGAGTGCGCGGCGGTAAGCGGCACCCTGCGTAGCCGCGACTTCTTCGACGATTTTTTCAAAGACAGCTTTTTCGGCGGCCGCCGCGGAGCCGTCAAGAAGTACGTGGTGCCCTCGAACTCGCTGAACCTCACCGCCAAGGACGTCCCGCAGGAGGGGAGGCCGGCTGGCTTCGCCGGGCACGTCGGCGAGTACAGTATCTCGGCGAGCGCGTCGCCGCTGGACGTGAGCGTCGGCGATCCGATCACACTGAAGGTCACCCTCGGCGGGCCCGATTATCTGGGGAACGTGGATCTCCCGCCGCTCCAGAACCAGACGGAGCTCGCGACCTACTTCAAGATCCCCGACGAGCGGGCCGACGGCAAGATCGTCGGAAAGACCAAGGTGTTCACGCAGACGATCCGCGCGAAGAACGAGAGCGTGAAGGAAATACCGCCCGTGTCGCTCTCCTACTTCGACACGAAGAGCGGCCGCTACGGGACGGTATCGACGTCGCCCATACCGATCGTCGTCCATCCGACGAGGGTAGTGACGGCGGTGGACGCCGAGGGGACCTCGACCGGCCCGATGGGCAGCCCGCTCGAGGGATGGAAAGAAGGCATCGCGTACAACTACGAAGGGACCTCCGTGCTACGGCCCCAGCAGTTCGGACTCGTCTCGGCCCTCGGGAGCCCGCGCTGGCTCTCGGCGCTATTCCTGCCGCTCGCCGCGTACGCCGCGCTTCTCACTGCCGTCGTCGTGCGCAGGAGGCGCGAGGCCGCGACCGACGTGCGTCTGTCGCGGGGCGCCTTCAGGCGGCTCGCGCGGCGTCTCGATGCGATCAAGAAAAAGGAGGACGTCTCCGGCGCTCCGCTCTGCGAGCACGTTCTGGAGGCGATGCGCGACTATCTTGGCAAGAAGCTCTCGACCGCAGGCTCCACGCTCACGACCGGCGACGTCGTGAGAATCCTCGCTGAGCGCGGCGCATCCCCCGAGGCGATCGACGCCATTCGCGGCGTCATGGGCTCATGCGAGGCGGGCGCCTACGCCGGCGACCATTCGCCCGCGGCCGACCGAGGCGGATTCATAGCGAGCGCCCGCGATGCGGCCGCGGCGCTGGAAAAGTCATTATGAAGATGAGAACATCGAATATTGTCGTTGTCGTGCTTGCCGCTATCGCGTGCCTCATGCTCCTGCATCCGGCCGAGGCGAGCGCCAGGCTCGGCAGCGCGGAAATAGCGACCCATCTCTCGCAGGCGGAGCAGTTGTTCCGCAGGGCGATGGAGCTGGACCGCAGCGACCCGGAGGCCGCGAAGGCGTACTACCAGGAGGCCATTCTCCACTACGAGGCGATCGTCAAGGATGGCCACGTCCGAAACGGGAAGCTCTACTACGACATCGGAAACGCCTATTTCCGCCTCGGCGACGTTGGCAGGGCCATTCTCAACTACAAGCGCTCGGGGCTCTTCATGAGGAACGACCAGAATCTCCGGCAGAACCTCGACTACGCGCGCAACCGGCGCGCCGACCGGATCGAGCCGCGGCAGAAGGAGAAGGTGCTCAAGACGCTTTTCTTCCTGCACTACGACGTTCCGTCGCGGCTGAAGCTCATCGTGTTCGCGATATCGTTCGGTATGCTCTGGATCTCGGCGGCCGTGAGATTGTTCGGGAAAATGGGTTGGCTCAGGATCGTCATTGCCGCCGCGGCCGTAGCGAGCGGCGTCTTCCTCGCCTCGCTCATCGTGGATTCGGTGGGCCTGGCCAGGTCGCCCGAGGGGGTCGTCACCGCGCAGGAAACGGTCGGGCGCATGGGAGATGCCGACACGTACCAGCCGAGCTTCAAAGAGCCGCTCCACGCGGGGA
>JAQTVX010000059.1 GCA_028706585.1 Candidatus Krumholzibacteriia bacterium
AGCCTCGAATCTCGTCATTTTCTTCCTCGCGCGCGGATTCATGGACGAGCTCGACTTCTGGGCCGGCACATTCGGAGTGGTGCTGCTCGCGCTCATAGAGATGATCGTCTTTTTCTGGGTCTTCGGTGCCGACAAGGCGTGGGAAGAGATCACCAGAGGCGCCGATATCAAGGTGCCGGTGTTCTTCAGGTTCGTGATGAAGTACGTCACCCCGCTGTTTCTCGTCGCGATTCTCGGCGCGTGGGCAAGATCGGATTTGATCAAGTATTCCAGGATGGATGGGGTGTCGCCCGAGAACCGCCCCTACGTTCTGGGAGCGCGGCTGCTCATGCTCGCGATCTTCGCCGGCTTCACGGTGCTCGTCGCGAACGCCTCGCGCCGGGGCAGCTTCTCGAAGGAAAGGGAAAACATATGAGGACGGGCGGCTATCTGTTCATGGCCTTCGGCTGGGGCCTGGTGCTGTGCCTCGCGATCTTTTCGATGATCAGGTTCCTCCGGCGCCACAAAGGCTGATCCCCTGGCGGGGCTCCGGCGACGCGGGGCCTCGCGGCGCGAGACCAGACTTTCCGCCGCGCCGTGCGGGAGACGCCTCTCACCTTCTCATGAATCGTCTCGCATAATCCCTGGCCTCGGTGATTCCCAGAAGCAGGCATAGCGCGTAGAAGAGCGCGAGCGCGGCGCAGCCCCCGACGGCGACGCCGGCCAGCTTGACCCATAGCGAAGAGCCGAGCGGCTGGAACAACAGACGAGCCAGCAGCCAACCGCCCAACCCCCCGGCGGTCGAAGCCGCGGCCAGGGTGAATGCATACTTGCCCAGAGGCCCGAAGTCGAACCGTCCGATCTTGCGGGGCACGAGAAGCAGCAGGATCGCGATGTTCACGACGGCGGCGATGGTCGTTGATAGGGGGAACGCCAGAAAACCCATCACGCGCATCAACGTGATGTTGAGGACGAGGTTCACCGCGATGGATGCGAAGCTCGCGTACATGGGCGTCCTCGCGTCTTTATACGCATAGAAGACGGCGGCGACGTTCCGAAGCGCCGAGATGAAGGGAATCCCTATAATGTAAAGTATGAGCGCCTGGCTCACGGCCGCCGTGTCCGCCGCGGTGAATCTCCCGTGCTGGTATATGATGCTCGTCACGGGATTCGCGAGAAAGGCGATCGCGATCGACGTCGGGATCGTGAGAAAGAAGACCATCTTCAGGGAATCGGTCATCGTGTCACGGATGGCGGAGACGTTGTTCTCGCCGGCGAACCGAGAGAGGGTCGGAAGCGCAACCGTTCCGACCGCGATTCCAAAAAGCCCGAGCGGCAGATGCATGATGCGAAACGCGTAGTTGAGCCACGTCATGCTCCCGTCCTTGAGATACGACACGAGCACGGTGTTGACGGCGACGTTGATTCTCGAGCCCGCGAGCCCGATCGCTACGGGAACGAACAGCACCATCACCCGCCGGAACTCCGGGTCGCGAAAGCTCAGATAGAATCTGTATCGAAACCCTTTTTGAAAGAGCCGCGGTATCTGGACGGCAAACTGGAGCAGGCCTCCGGCGGTGACGCCGATGGCCGCTCCGTAAATCGGGTCGCCCCCCCGCTTCACGAAGTAAGAGAACAGGCCGAGCGGCACGAGTATCGAGAAGACGTTGAAAAAGGCCGGGGCCAGCGAGGGTGTGAAGAATGATCCCTCGGTGTTCAGGTAGCTCATCGCCCAGGCCGCGAGCGCCACGAAGAGCAGAAACGGGAACGTGATGGCCGTGAGCTTCCCCGTCAACGCAAGCTTCTCGGGATACTTCGAAAAGCCGATGGCGACGACATTGGCCAGCTGCGGGGAGAATATGATCCCGATCACCGTGATCGCACCGACCACGACGAAGAGCGTGTTGAAGATGTTGGAGGCCAGCAGATTCTGGGCTTTCTTTCCCTTCTGTCTCTCGTTCGTGAGCACGGGAATGAAGGCCTGGGATAGCGCCGTCTCGGCAAACAGGTCTCTCAGCAGGTTCGGGATGCGAAAGGCGGCGTTGAAGGCGTCCGTCGAGCGGCTCGCGCCGAAGAGCGCGGCGAATACGACCTCCCGGACGAGCCCCAGCACCCGGCTGATCGCCGTGCCGATGGTGAACGAGCGCACTCCGCGGGCGATATCCTCCACTGCTATTTCCTCGTGAGCCCCCAGTAGATGAGAAAGAGCGCTCCGGAGACCGGGAACAGCATGAATATCCAGCTTATTCCGGTGTCCCCGGTGGTCGCGTATTCAGACGCCATGAATACGAAGAACCCGCCGAGAATGAGAATCGCCCCCGGGAGCTCCCTCCACCACGCGATAACGAGCCCCGCGAGCATGGCGACCAGCATGGCCAGGGAGACGATTTCACCCCGGGCGAGCGAGTGGAAATCCGGAAGACCCGCGCCTGCAATCAACATCGCCACGAAGATGAGATTCACGGCGGAAACCATTCGCGCTATCGACCGCAGCAGATAGATGAGGCTGATTTTCGCGAAGAACGGCAGGTTCATGGACGGCTCCCCGGGATTTTCTCTCCGCGATGCGCGCGGTCGCGCCGGCGGCGCAACGCCGCCCGTGCAAAATGAATCTACTTGAAAACGCGTCCGATGACAATCATGGAAGGGACATTTCTCCGGTCGCCCAGGCGCGCTGCCGGCGCCCCTCAAAAATATACCTTGACAGAATGATATTATCGCGATATCATACTGATATCACACTCAACCAGACGGAGGTGGCCCATGCAGACCGTTACCGAAACCAAAGCCTCGCGGACGAACGGCTATTTTCTGTTCGCGATGCTCCTGTTCCTCGTCGCGATCGACATCTACGTGCTCCGGGCGGGGATCCTCTCCAATAACACCGCTGTCCTATGGATCTTCTGCCCCCTCACGCTGCTCATCATTCTGTGCGCGGCCGGTTTCACCGTCGTCCAGCCGAACGAGGCGCGGGTACTCATCCTCTTCGGCAAGTACATAGGGTCCATACGCAGTGCGGGCTTCTGGTGGGTGAATCCGTTCTCCACCAAGAGCCATGTATCCCTGAGGATCCGCAACTTTGCCAGCGAGAAGATCAAAGTAAACGACCTCCACGGCAATCCGGTCGAGATCGCCGCCGTCATCGTGTGGAGAGTGGTCGATTCCTCGCGCGCCCTTTTCGACGTGGATAACTACGTCCAGTTCGTCGACATTCAGAGCGAAACGGCGATCCGGGCGCTCGCCTCCGAGTACCCGTACGATACGCAGGCGGAGGATCAGCCGTCGCTTCGCGGGAACGTGCAGGAGATATCCGAGAAGCTGCAGCACGCGGTACAGACGCGGCTCGAGGTCGCCGGCGTCACGGTCATCGAATCGCGGATCAGCCACCTCGCTTACGCGCCCGAGATCGCGCAGGCGATGCTCCGTCGCCAACAGGCCCAGGCCATCATCGCGGCGCGCCAGAAGATAGTCGAGGGAGCGGTCGGAATGGTCGAGAGCGCGCTCGCGTCTCTCAGTGAGAAGAAGATCATCGAGCTGGATCAGGACAAGAAGGCCACCATGGTCAACAATCTCATGGTGGCGCTCGTGTCCGACAGGGAAGTATCGCCCATCATCAACACGGGCACTCTCTACCAATAGAGCGCCGGCTGATTGCGCCATGAGCGAGAAGAAGAAATTTCTCCTGCGTTTGGACGAGAGGTTGTTCGCGGCCCTCGAGAAGTGGGCCGCGGACGACCTCAGAAGCGTCAATGCCCAGATAGAGTATCTACTCGCCGGCGCCGTCAAGAAAGCGGGGAGAACAAAGGACGGCGACGATCAAAGCAAAACGATCGCGTAGGGCATCGATATCACTATGTCGCGGCACGATTCGAACCTGCGGATCCGCCGCATGCTCACTTCGCCCACCGCCCGGAGCCGGCCCTAAAGGCCCTCGTACCCGTCGAAGCGCCGTGTGGCTTCGAATGTCATCTTCTTGAGGACCGGCAAGCGCTCCACCGCCGAGCGGTCGTTGTCGATCGCCGTGATCTTCCGCGGAGAATGCGCGTATCCGACGAGCTGACCTCCCCCCGCCCCCACGTGTACGACGTCCTTCCCCTTGAAATCGTAGAACGAGACGAGGTTCTCGACGATCTTGCCGATGTCCGTCGCCATAGCCCGCGCTCCCGTCTCGAGGCGAAGGCGAATGCCTCCTACAGCCTGTTCTGCGCCTTGAGACGAGCGACGATCGTCTCCATTTCCGTGATCAGATTGTCGATGTTCTTGAAGGCCGCCTGCGCCGGCACCGGGGTCATCATGTCGACGCCGGCCTTCTTGAGGATCGTAAGCGGGTAATCGCTCCCGCCGGCCTTGAGAAGGTCGATGTATCGCTCGACGCCCCCTTTATCCTCGAAGGCGTTCTCGACGAGCGCCATCGAAGCGATCATCCCCGTGCTGTACTGGAAAACGTAGAAATTCCTGAAGAAATGCGGAATCCCGCTCCATTCGTTCTGAATGTAGTCGTCGACCCTGAGCACGCCCGACGCATGGCCGTAGTACTTCCGCGTGAGCTCGAGATACTTCGCGTCGAGCCAGTCGGCCGTGAGGGTGCCGCCCGCCTCGACCCGGCGGTGCATCGCGAGCTCGAACTCTGCGAACAGCGTCTGGCGGTAGATCGTGCCGCGCACCTGATCGAGGTAGCTGTCGAGGAGATACAGCTTGAACAGATCGTCCTTCTCGATCTTGAGCATGTGCCGCAGAAGAAGTGTCTCGTTGAAGGTGGAAGCGATCTCGGCGAGGAACGTTGGGTAGCCGGCGTTCGAATGCGGCTGCGTCTTGTTGGCGTAATATGTGTGCAGCGAGTGCCCGAGCTCGTGAGCGATCGTGGACACCTCGTTGTATTGGCCGTTGAAATTCAGCTTCACGAACGGATGCACGCCGTACACGCCTCCGGAGTAGGCGCCCATCTGCTTGCCCTTGTTGGAATAGATGTCTATCCAGCGCCCGTCGAACGCCTGCCGGAGCACCGTGCCGTACTCCTTGCCGAGCGGCTTGAGGGCCTCCAACACGAGAGCGCGCGCCTCGTCCCACGTGTAGGTCTTGTCGACCGACTTGACCGCCGAGCCGTATATGTCCTCATAGCGCATCGTGTCGAGCCCCTGGAGCTGCCCTTTGAGCCTCAGGTACCTTTGGAAAATATCCAGGTTATCGTTCACCGATTTCACGAGCTGGCTGTAAACCAGCGTATCTATCCCGTCGCCGTCGAGGCGCGCTTCCAGACAGTCGCCGTAGTTCGTGCTCTTGGCCGTGAAGAGGTGCTGCTTCATCTCGCCGTCGAAGAGGGCGGCGAAGGTATTTTCGTACTGCTTGCGGTTCTGCCAGTACGTCCGCATGGCCGCGCTGCGCTCGGACGGCTCCTTCGACGAGCGATACCGGTAGTATGCCGCGTTGTTGAGCTTCACGGTGCTTCCGTCGGCCAGCTTCACCTCGGGCGCGGGAATGTCCACGTCGTTGAGCATATTGGCCGCCTTCGCCGGCGCGCCGGCGAAAAGCCCTATCATCGATGTGATTTTCTGCTGATCCTCGGGGAGCACGTGGGCCCTCAGACGAATCGTCTGCTCGATGCCGAAACGGAACGGCGCGAGGCGCGGTTCCTCCTTGAAATAGGCGGCCAGCGTCTCGTCCTTCATCTTCAGGAGGTCTTCCTGCTGGAAGGCGAGCTTGACGCCGAGCTGCACGAATATCGACTGGAGCTCCCCCTTCATGATCTGGTATTTCGAATTGCCCAGGTCGACGTCGCTCTGCAGAGCGGCGTACTGGTATAGCCTCTCCGCCTTCTGACCGATTGCATCGCCGAGCTCCAAGAGATCGGCCATCTTCTGCGCGCTCTCCGTCCAGCCCACCCTCTTCTCGTCGATTTTGGCGACGAGTGCGACGAGGGCGTCTTTGTCCTTCTGCCAATCCTCGTACGTCGGGTAGATGTCCTCGACCCGCCAGGTGTACTGCGCGGGAACTTCGGAACGCGGTTTCATCGAGAAATCCGGGATGTCTTTCTCCGCCGCGACCGCAACCGTCGACAGGAGCACAACGAGAGCTAGCAGCGCGGCAAACATCAATTGGCGGGATCGGAACATGAATCCTCCTTCTTGGCGCCGCGAGGGCGCCTGTTCAAATGCTGCACTTCTCGGGACAATCGGTTTCAGGCATCGCGCTTTCTTCCCCTCAGAACATGACACCGGCCGTCACGGCGATTTCGTGCGTCCTCCAGCCGGAAAGCCAGTAGCCCTCTTTGGCCGGGTTCGAGATTCCTCGAGAGTACATGCCTTGCACGAAGAACTCGCGTCCGAGCGCGTCCCAGGCGACTCCGAGCCCCGTGTCCAGCATCGCGTCTATCCTGTTCGCGTACGAACCGAGATCCATCGTGCTTTCCCCGCTCCATAGACCCGTTATGGATTCCGCCTTGCAGACGAACACGAGCTCCGGACCCGCGATGAAAAGGATCCGCGGCCCGGAGCCGATCGAGACCTTTGCGAGAACCGGCATACAGATGCAATCAAGGACGATCTCGCTCCAGCCCCGGGAGCCATCCATGATCACGGCGCTGTGATTCTTGAAATGATCGAATCGCAATCCGGGCCTTAGGCTGACGCCCCCGGCGAGGGAGAATTCGGCGAAGGGCCAGATCGTGTACCCCGTTCCCCAGCCCGGATCCAATCCCTCGATGGCGCCCTCGAAATCTACGTAGCCCTGATTCACCCCCGCCTGGACGCCCCATCCGAGGAATTCGAACGGCTGCGCGCGGAGCGGGAGCGCGCCGGCGAGCATGATGCACGCCGCCGCGGCCAAAGCCCGACCGTGCCGCAACACCTTGCCGCCAATCGTTTCGGCGCGCGACTCCCCCGGGCAACGGCCGGACCTCACGCGGCAGTCCATCTTCGGGCTCCTTTGACGCACCCCGCTATTATCGCTCATGGAGCGCGAAATTTCGAGCCCCGCGTTGAAGATTTTTCACGCACCGGGCAGGGGCGAGTATTCTCCAGAAAAACAGAGAGGGCATCCCCGCAGAGTGTGTTGCCGCCCAACGACTATTTCACGCTGCACACCAGCGTTATGACGACGAGCAAAATCACGAGAGCAAGAAAGGAAAAAACGAACGATTTCATGCCCGACCCACCCTTGCCTTCGCACCCTACGTTCAGGTACACATCAACCGCGCATTCGTTCCGGGAGGCGTAAATCTTTTCGGAGGGGCCGTTCGACCGGGGGCGCCGCGCCGAGGCCGCGGTCAATACGAGCGATGCTCCGTGCGGGAAATGATCTCGTCCTGTAGTGTCTTGCCGAGATCGCAGAAGTAGTCGCTGTAGCCGGCGACGCGTACGACGAGATCGCGGTGCTGGGCGGGATTCTTCTGGGCCGCACGCAGGGTCGCGGCGTCCACGACGTTGAACTGAACGTGGTGGCCGCCCAGCTCGAAGTACGTGCGGATGAGCGATACGAGGTTATCGAGTCCCGTCTCGTCCCTCAGCGCCTGAGGCGTGAACTTCATGTTGAGGAGCGTGCCCCCGGTGCGCACGTGGTCCATCTTGGCAACCGACTTCAATACGGCCGTCGGGCCCTTGCGATCGGCCCCCTGCACGGGCGAGACACCCTCGGACAGAGGCTGCGCCGCCTTCCGCCCGTCCGGCGTGGCGCCCGTCACGGCGCCGAAATAGACGTGAACGGTCGTGGGAAGAAGATTGATCCTGTACGTGCCGCCCCTTGTGTTCGCTCGTCCGTCTATCGCCGTGAAATAGGCCTCGAAGAGCCGCTTCATCACATCGTCGGCGTAATCGTCGTCGTTGCCGTATCGCGGCGTGGCGTTGAGAAGCATCTGGCGCAATCTCTCGCAGCCCTCGAAGTCGCGCCCGAGCGCCGTGAGAAGCTCTTCCATCTTCAGCGACTTCCGGTCGAAGACGTGATACTTGATCGCCGTCATGCAATCGGTGATCGTGCCGAGACCCACACCCTGAATGTAGCTCGTGTCGTAGCGCGCCCCTCCGGCGTTGTAATCCCTGCCGTTGGCGACGCAGTCGTCGATCAGAATCGACAGAAACGGCGCCGGCATGCGAGCGGCGTAGAGCCGTTCGACCCGATTGTTTCCGTCGATCTTGACGTCGATGAAATACTGCAGCTGTCTCTTGTACGCCGCGAAGAGCTCATCGAAAGATGCGAAGAGCGCCGGGGCGCCCGTCTCGATCCCGATCCTCCTGCCGGTTCGCCGATCCACGCCGTTGTTGAGCGCGACCTCGAGCACCTTGGGCATGTTGAAATAGCCCGTGAGAATGTAGCTCTCCTTGCCGAAGGCGCCGACCTCGACGCAGCCGCTCGAGCCGCCGCCGCGCGCGTCCTCGAGCGACTTCCCCTGGCGAACGAGCTCCCGCACGATGAGGTCCGCGTTGAACACCGATGGCTGTCCGAAGCCCGTCCTTATGATCCGCCCGGCGCGCTTTATGAATTCGTCCGGGTTCGCCTCGCTCACCTGAATGGAAGAGCTCGGCTGCAGGATTCTCATCTCCTCGATCACGTCCAGCATCAGATAGGTGAGCTCGTTGACGCCGTCGGAGCCGTCCGCCGCGAGACCCCCGGTATTGATCTGCGCAAAATCGGTGTACGTGCCGCTCTCCGCCGCCGTCACGCCGACCTTCGGCGGCGCAGGCTGGTTGTTGAACTTGATCCAGAAGCACTGCAGGAGCTCTTCCGCCTTCGAGCGCGTGAGCGTGCCGTCCGCGATGCCCCTCTCGTAGAATGGGTGGAGGTGCCGGTCCAGATGGCCGGGGTTGAACGCATCCCACGTATTCAGCTCGGTCGTGACGCCGAGGTGCACGAACCAGTAATACTGGAGGGCTTCATGAAAATCGCGCGGCGCGTGCGCGGGGACGTGCCCGCAAATCTCGGCTATGCGCTCGAGCTCGGCCTTTCGCCGTGGGTTCCTCTCCGCGCAGGCGAGCTCGCGCGCCTTCTCGGCGTGCCGGGCTGCGAAGAGAATGATTGAATCCGCGCATATCAGCATCGCCTCGAGCTCTTCTCTCCGGGCGAGCGCACCCGCATCGTTCGCGCCGTCGAGACTGCGGAGGCCGCGCTCGATGTCCGTCTTGAACTCGACAAAGCCCTTTCGGTAGATCTTGTCGTCGAGCACCGTGTGGCCGGGGGCGCGCTGCTCCATGAACTCGGTGAAGATTCCCGCCTCGTAAGCAGCGATCCACTCGGGCGGCATCCCGCCGAAGAGCGCGTCGCGAATCGACTTGCCGCGCCAGAACGGGATGATCCTCTCCTCGTACGTCTTCCTCGCCTCGAAGCTCACTGCGAAAGGAATCTTCTCGCGCGAATCGAGAATGTCGAGATCCTCGAGACTGTGGCAGCATAGCTCAGGGAAGGTCGGCGTCGCCTTGGGTGCGGGGCCCTTCTCTCCGACGATGAGCTCCCCGTCGCCGATGTAGATCGTCTTGTGCTCCATGAGGTGTCGAAAGGCCCTGGCGCGGCGGATGGGCGCGGAGACCGTCCCGTCCATGCGGGCGTAGACCTCCGTCATGAGCTCGGCGCGCTCAGTCGATATCCAGGGCTTCGCGTCGAGACTCTCCCGT
>JAQTVX010000060.1 GCA_028706585.1 Candidatus Krumholzibacteriia bacterium
CACCGAGTCGATCCGCGGCTCTCCATTACCCGCTTGCGAATAATCCGGGAATGAGATAGAAGAATGGCAGTCTGCGAATCGCATTATCATGGGGGGATGTGCAATGGGCAGAAAAGAAGAAGCTCGCGAGGATCGGAAGCTCAAATTCATCGAGACGCTCAAGCGAAGACAGGCCCGGGATCTGCTCGAACCCCTCGGCCGGAAGATCCAGGCCTTCGCAGAGGGCAAGCTCGCTCCCGAGGAGGTCTTCAAGGCCGTGCACCACGCGGAGGTTCAGGGCGAGAAGCTCACCAAACGTTACAGGAATCGCCCCGACGTGGTGCTCGCGGAGATCGCCATGGACGTGAACAAGTTCACGACCGAGATCGGCGAGGTCGGCATAAAGGCGCGGCAAGGGGACATCACGTCGCTCTTCGCGGACGCGATTGTCAATCCGGCGGACCCGCGGGGCACGATGGCGGATGGAGTCGCCGGAGCGATCAAGGCGGCCGGGGGCGGCGATATCGAGAAAGAGGCCGTTGCAAAGGCTCCGATCGCAGTCGGAGCGGCGGTGGCGACTACGGCTGGCGGGCTTTCGAACCTCTACGTGATCCATGTCGCCGTCGCGAGCGAGCCGGGTGGCGCGAGCTCGGCCGAAAACGTCAAGCTCGCCGCATCGGCGGCGCTCAAGCTCGCCGAGGAGCTCAAGATGGAGTCGATCGCGATACCGGGCCTCGGCACCGGCGCCGGAAAGGTGTCGGCGGAAGAGTCGGCCGGAGCGATACTCGAAGCCGTCAGGGCACACCGCGCCAAGTGCATCTCCGATATCACACTCATCGACCGCGATGAAACGGTGGTCCAGGCTTTCGTGAGGGTTCTGGAGCGATTCGACGAGGAGAACGCCTAGCAGACTGCGTTGCTATTCTGCGAAACGACAGCGCCCTTCTTTCGCGGTTCGCGCGGGCTCTCGCCCCGGCTATTTCAAGTACGCCCGTTCGCTCCTGAGCGCGAAGCTCTTGTCGGTGAGCGCTCGCTGGGTGATGAGTACTCCCCTGAGATGATCTACCTCGTGCTGCATGAGCGCGGCCAGCTTGCCCTCGAGATACATGCTTCGCTTCTGCCAGTTGACGTCCCGGTATTCGACCTTGCAGCGGCGGTATCGCTTCACCTGGACGAGAAGGTCCGGACAGCTCATGCAATCGTCCCATACGAGCGTCTTGCTGCGGTTCCGCAGCTTGATGACCGGATTGATCAAAACAACCGGCTCGTTGACGTTCATGTAGACGATTCGCTTCATGACGCCTATTTGCGGCGCCGCTATCGCCCGTCCCCACCCGTATTCATCGCGGAACTCCAATAGCGTGTCGCCCATGTCCTCGAACACGCTCTCGAGATCCTCGAGCTCTTCGCGCCGGACCTTGCTCGACTCCTCGTAGAGCTTGGGATTTCCAAGAAATAGGATGTCCCGTATCGCCATACCGCTACCTTTCCGCTCCGACTGCTTCACTGTCCTTCCGCGCCGGCCGGGGCTCAGCGGCGCGGGAGTCCCTTTTCCACGGCGCCGGGTACTCTCCGGTCCAGCAATACAGGCAGAGCTTCTCCCTCGGCAGCCCGATCGCGCCGATCATGTCCTCGAGCGTTTGGTACCTGAGCGTGGTCACCTCGAGGTCCCGGGCGATCCACTCAACCATTCTTTCGTATTTTTCCGACCGCGAGTCGGTGTATCCAGATACGTCTTCGATGTCGTGACCCTCGAGCGCTCTGATCGCGCGCCGCGCCGCGAGCTCCTTGATATCCCTCGTCGAGAGATTGAAACGGCAGGGGAACATGAGCGGAGGGCACGCTGGCCGCACGTGCACTTCGCGGGCTCCGGCCTCCCAGAGCTTCTTCACCGTATAGTTCTTGAGCTGTGTGCCGCGAACGATCGAGTCCTCGCATATCACGATGCGGTTATCCCTGATGACATCCGCGTTCGGGATCAGCTTCATCTTGGCGATATGGTCGCGCGTGGCCTGCGACGGAGGCGTGTAGCTGCGCCCGTAACCCGGCGTGTACTTGACGAGAGGTCTCCGGAAAGGCTTGCCCGATTCTATCGAATAGCCGAGCGCGTGCCCGATACCGGAATCGGGTATGCCGGCGACGACGTCCACCTCGATATCGGCATCCCGCCGCGCGAGGCATTGTCCGCAGCGTTCGCGCACGGTCTCCACGTTGATGCCCTCGTAGCTCGAGGTCGGGAATCCGGTATAGATCCAGAGAAACGCGCATATATTGTTCGCCGCTTGTCCGGAGCGCCGCTCTTTCACGCCGTTATCGTCGATCAAGACGATCTCTCCCGGATCGAGGAACCTCTCGACGCTGAATCCGAGGTTCGGGAACGCGCTCGTCTCCGAGGCAATCGCCCAGTCGTCGCCGTGACGGCCGATTGCCAGGCTCGAGTAGCCCAGGCGGTCGCGCGCGGCGTAGATGCCGTCGGCGCAGAGAATGAGCAGCGAGCATGAACCGTCTATCGTCTCGAAGAGGTGCTCGATGCCGTCGATGATGCTCTCCCCTCGCGTGATGAGCTTCGCGGCGAGCTCGGTGAAGTTGACGAAGCCGTTGCCCCCGACCTCGCTGAACGACGCTCCATGCTCGAGGAGCTCGTTCGTGAGCTCGCGTGCATTGTCTATGAAACCGTCCGTCGCGATGCAGAATGGGCCGAAGCGAGAATTCAGGTAGATCGGCTGCTCGTCGAGGGCGCTGATCACCCCGATTCCCCTGTTTCCCTTCATCCTCGCGCGGTCCTCGTAGAATTTCGACTTGAATTGACTCTGCCCGATGTTGTGTATCTGGCGCTTGAATTCATCGCCAAGCATGGCAACGCCGCCGAACTGCGTCCCCAGGTGTGAGTGGTAATCGGTTCCGTAGAAGAGAACATCGAAACACTCATTCCTGGAAACGATTCCGAAAAGCCCGCTCACGCTGTACCTCCAATGTTTCGGAATATCGAACTGGGTTGCCATTCACATGAAGTATGGGGACATGATAATCACTCTCATGGATTATCTCAACGAGAAATAATGCTTGTTTCGGAGAAAAACGAGCCATTAGAGTGATGGAACCATGAAGCGCTTCACGATATCGGGCGAATGGCAGGGGTCGAGGCTCGACCGGTTCATCCGGGCCTCCTTCCCCGGCACGCCGTTCGGCGTGACTCAGATCCTGCTGCGCAAGGGACTTATCTTTCTCAACGGCGTGAAGGCGAACGGCAGCGCGCGCCTGAAGGCCGGGGACGTCGTCGCGGTCAACATTTCCGAGGCCGAGGAGAACGGACGATCCAGGCAGGCCGCTCCTCCGAGAGCGACGAGCGCCTGCGAAATAGGCGCCACCGTTCCGGTGCTGTATGAGGACGACTCTATCCTCGTCATCGATAAGCCGGCGGGGCTCGTCGTTCAGCCGGGAAATCGAGCGGACAAGGGCTCCCTCCTCGATCTGCTCGAAAGGTATCGGCTGAAGCATGCGGCGCCCGCATCCGAGCCGCTATTCCTGTACACCCCGGTTCACCGCCTCGACCGGCAGACGAGCGGGGCTCTCATTATCGCCAAGACGAGACCGGCCGCGCGCGCGCTGAGCAGGGCCATCTCTCAGGGCGATGTGCTGAAAACCTACCTCGCCGTTGTGGAGGGCATTCCCCCCGGGAAGAGCGGGGAAATCTCCGCTCCTCTCGCGACGTACAAGGGGAAGCACTCGCATTCGGCCCCGGCGGCGACGGGCAAGGAAGCCCGTACGAGCTACTCTGTTCTGAAGAAGCTCAGCGGCGAGCGCGCCCTGCTCGAGGTTTCGATTCGCACCGGGCGCACGCACCAGATACGCGCCCATCTGGCCTCCATCGGACACCCGATCGCGGGTGACAAGGAGTACGGCGCCTCGTCGCGCTCGGGCGGGAAACTCTTTCTTCACGCCTGGAAGCTGCAGTTTCAACACCCGGAGACCGGCGCGGTGATCGCGGTGACGGCGAGCCCGCCGCCGGACTTCGAAAACCGCTGAAGGAGCGCACATGGACAAAGAGCTGCTCAAGGCATCGATCATCGCGCTGAGGGATTGCCTCAGGTTGCAGAAGAACGAATCGCTCCTGATCGTTACCGACACGAAGCTCCGCGAGATCGGCGCCGCGCTGCGCGCGGCGGCACTCGAGCTCGGCAACGATCCCATTGTGATGGAAATGGAGCCGAGAAGCCGCGACGGGGAGGAGCCGCCGGAGGCCGTCACGAGCGCCATGATGCACAGCGCCGTCGTCATCGCGCCCACGGAGCGCTCCCTCACTCACACGGCGGCGCGCCGGGAGGCATGCCGCGCGGGCGCGCGCGTCGCGACGATGCCCGGCATTCGCCGCGAAACGATGATCCGCTGCCTCGGCGCCGATTACTACGCGATTGCCGATCGAACGAAACGCGTGACGGAAAGGCTCACGGCCGGGAAGCTCATCCGCGTGACGACGCGCGCCGGCACGGACATCACGCTCCCAATCAAGGGAATCAAGGCTCTCGCCTCGACCGGGCTCATACACGCTCCGGGCGAATTCGGCAACCTCCCTTCGGGCGAGGCGTACCTGATGCCGGTCGAGGGCGCCTCCTCCGGCGTTTTCGTCGTCGACGGCTCGATGGCCGGCATCGGCTCCCTCACCGGCAAGAAGCCGATCACGATCAGGGTCGAACATGGCCAGGCCATCGAGATCTTGGGCGGCGCCGCCGCCAAGAAACTCCTCGAGAAGCTCGAGCCGCTCGGTGCGAAGGCCTTCAACGTCGCCGAGTTCGGAATCGGAACCAACGACGCCGCACGCATAACGGGATCCATTCTCGAGGATGAAAAGGTCATGGGGACGATCCACATCGCCCTCGGCAACAACATGTCGATGGGAGGCACCGTCGACGTGAGCGTGCACCTGGACGGGCTCGTGAAATACCCCACGGTCGAGCTCGACGGCGCGCCGATAATGGATCGCGGAAAGCTGCTGATCTGACAATGGAAGAAGCCGCCCGACCGGAGCGGCCCCGTTCTTCCATTCAACCGCGTTCTACCTCATGGCCCTGAGCCGGGCCACGCGATCTGCGATAGGCGGGTGGGTGCTGAAGAGATTGCTCGCCCGTTTCTCGAACGGTTTGATCGGGTTCACGATATAGAGGTGCTGGGTGGCGCGGTTCGCCGCCTCGAGGACTTCCTTGTCGCCGGAAATTTTCTCGAGCGCCGAGGCGAGCCCCTCGGGGTACCGCGTGAGCTTTGCGGCCGAAGCGTCCGCCAGGTACTCGCGCTGGCGAGAGACGGCGAGCTGAAGCAGCTTTGCGCAAATAGGAGCCAGCACCGCCAGCGCGATGGCCACGATCATGAGAATGAGGCCAATCGCACCTCCATCGCTGCTGCTGCGCCGCCTCCTCCCACCGCCCCACCAGAAGCTCCGCAGGAAGAAATCGCTCATCATCGCGATAGAGCCAACGAGAATCCCCACCATCGTCCCATACAGAATGTCGCGGTTGCCTACGTGCGAGAGCTCGTGCGCCATGACGCCCTGGAGCTCGTCGCGTTTGAGCTTCTGCATCAGCCCCGTCGTTATTGCGACGGAAGCATGTTTCGGGTCCCGTCCCGTCGCAAAGGCGTTCGGCGCCGTGTCGTCTATGACGTATACGGCCGGCATCGGAAGCCCGCCGGCGACCGCGAGCTCCTCGATGACGTTGAACAGCTGCGGCGAATCCTTCTTTTCGATGCGCTTCGCTCCGCTGATCGAGAGCACCATCTTGTCGCCACCATAATACGCCGACAGCGACATGACGATCGCGAGCAGAAACGCGATGGCAACTCCCGCGTAGCTCGAGCCCCAGTAGGTCCCGAGGAGGTACCCGAGCACGATAAACATCGCCGTAATCGCAACGGTGATAAAGAAGGAGTTGCGCTTATTCGCCGAGATCGCGCCGTAGAGGTTACCCATTCAATTCTCCTGTATCCATGCCTATTCCACCCGCCGCACAATCGTCGGGGGGGAATCACGCGTCTCTAAAAGCTGACCTTCGGGGCCTGCTTCTCGGCCTCTGCCTCAACCTCGAAGAACTCGCGAGGCTTGAAATCGAACATCGTCGCGAATATGTTCGCGGGCACCTGGGCGATGCGCGTATTGTATTCGAGAGCGACGTCGTTGTAATGCTGCCGCGCGAAGGAAATCTTGTTCTCGGTCGACGCGAGCTCCTCCTGCAGCGCAAGCATGTTCTCGTTGGCCTTGAGATTGGGATAGTTCTCGGCCACGGCGAATAGCTGACGCAGGGCGCCTGTGAGCGCGTTCTCGGCCTGCGCCTGGGCCTGAACACCCGTTACGTCAATCGCCTGCTGACGGGCCTTCGTGACATTCTCGAGCACTTCCCGCTCATGCTTGAGATACCCCTTCACCGTCTCGATCAGATTCGGAATCAGGTCGTATCGCCGCTTCAGCTGAACGTCGATCTGCGCCCATCCGGCGTCGCAGCGCTTCTTCAGCATGACCAGGCTGTTGAAGATGCCGATCGCGATGACTACGAGCACCACGACGACTATCAAGATTATCAGACCGATGCCCATCTCTAACCTCCGTTCAGAAACGCCCTCCGTGCCGGCGTACATAAAAGACCGGAAGGCCGAAGATGCGCGGCCTTCTGTATCCATGAATCCGCACGGACGGCACCGTTTGCTGCGAATGTTAATAGAATTTCGAGGCATACGCAAGGTCAACCGGTTGCGCCGTTCCAGAGAGCGAAACGCAAACGCCCAGCCGGACCATCCGTGGCATAATGAGAACGTGCAGGCAACAATGGCACCGCACCCGGACTCCCCTCGCACACGCAACACATTAATATAAAATAAATTGCGCCCCGGAACCCAACCGCGGATACCCATGGCACACAGCTTGCTGAACACTCTGTGCAGAGGGGACAACAGGATTTGACCAAGGAAAAGAAAAGGAGGTTCCGAGATGAGGAAGGTTTTTGCGATTTTTGCGGGCCTCGTCCTCCTGAGCATGCTCGCTGCATGTTCGGATGATACGACCCAGCCGGCTCCCAAGCCGTCCACCGAGTTCGAGATAACCACCGATTCTCTATCGCTCGCCTACACGTGCTCCCCGTACAGCTGCGATTTGGCTGTTCAGGGCGGCAAGGCTCCCTACACGTGGACGCTGGCGGCAGGTAGCGACCCGCTGCCGGACGGTCTGGTCCTCACGAGCGAAGGAAAAATCATCGGCTTGATGAGCGCTGCGGGTGATTTCAACATAACGGTTGAGGTTACTGACAGCTCCCCGACGCCCAAGACGCTGGACAAGACATACGCCATGAGCGTGCAGGTCCCGTCGAATCCGTCCCTGGCCGTTTTCTACGACGGCAGCGCCACGGTATGCGAGTCGGCGACAACCGCCTGGGTGCCGCTCACGTGTTACGTCTACATCATGCTCGAGGGCGGCGACGTGGCGTGCGCGCGGGCAGTCGAGTTCAAGCTCTGCCTGACCGATGCGGACGGCGTAGATCTCGCGCCGGGTGAGCAGTTCGTGGTAGAGAGCGTCGAAACTCCGAGCTACGTCGCGGTGACGCTGGGCGATCCGTTCGGCGAGAGCTCCGATGGCTGGGCGGCCACCTTCAGCAAACCGAAGTACGGCCCCACGCCCATATTGATCGCCACGTTCGACCTGCTGCTGGTTGAGGATCTCAGCAATCTCAAGTTCAAGTTCGAGGCTTATGAGAACGCAGCCCTCAGCATCGCAACGTGCGAAACGGGATACCCGATGGTTGACGTGATCGGTCGCGAGTCGGCCCTCAATTTCGAGGCGGCCGAATAGCGCGCCCGGTAGCAACAACCTGAAGCGAGGAAGTCCGAAGAGCTTCCAACGTGATTAGGCCCCCCCGGGGATATGCAGCGAAGCAGCGCCCCGGGGGGGTCGACGTTTTCTCAGCGCAGGAATCGCTTCTTCAATTCATCGATCACCTTGTCCTGCACCTTGCCCTTCGCCTGCGTGAGATCCAGCAAAGCCGCTGGGCGGCTCGCCGTGCCCGCCAGCTTGATATCGAGAACGAGATTCCCCGATTTGTCCCGCATGAGGTCAAAGGCGTTCTTGTACCGGTCGATGCCGTTCATCATTTTCTGGACGTCCGGCGGGATCACGACGTGAACCGCGTAGTCGAGCGTGCCGTCGAAGCCGAACGAACCTTTGATCGACCAGTCGCCGCGAGACGATTTGATCTTCCAGTTGTCAGTGATGAAGCGCCCGTCCTTCACGACGAAGTTTCCCCGCCAGTCATTGAAGTCGAATCTCTTGAACGGCGTCACGTCGAACCCTTGGATGTTCGTGAGCGGCTCGACGAACCTCTCGAAGCTCACCGTGCCCTTGCTGGAGAGAGCGGTGCCTGCCGCGGACAACGTTTTGAGAAAGTCTATGCCGGAGCCGCTGACCAGGGCCGCGTTCGACGAAACCGAGAACTTGCCCTGAACGAGGCCGCCGATTGCGTTGAAATGCGCGAGCGCCTGACCCGCCTCGATGCCGTCGGCGGAGAAATCGATCTTCATCTCGACGCGCCCCGCCTTGCGCAGATCGGCGCTCAGTACCGTCTTGCCGGAACCTCCCGCGTACGCGAAGGTCGCCGGATCGACCTTGACCCTGCCGTCCCGGACCGTTCCCTTGACCTCAACCTTCGTGAGCACCGCCTCGCGCGCGATGATCGAGTCGAGCTTGGCTGTGAAGGTCGTGTTCTTCAGGAAGAGAACGGCGCCGGACCCGGCGGCCGCCGCGGAATTCTGCTCCGCGGCAGACTGCGCTGTCGCGGACGTCTGCGATGTCGCGAGTGCAGCCGCATTGTCTTCCTTCGAAGCGCCGGAAGGCTGCTTCTCGTACGGCCTCGCGTCGAACGAACGGCCATTCATCTCCAGCTTCACGACCGGCGCGTTCGCCAACCGGTCGAGCACTGTGCCCAGATCCAGAGGCGTTTTTTGATCGGCGCCCTGAGCGCGCTTCGCTATGAGCGCGAGCTCCGCGGCCGCGGGCATGATATTCATCATCGACGCTTCGAACCTGTATGGGCTCGAGCCGATGTTGAATTCTCCGGAGAGCTTCCTGACATTCGGCCCCGATATGGCGGCCTCGACCTTCAGCGCCGAGATGCGGATCGGCTGTGCCTGGGACGGTTCGGCTGCGGCACTCGCCTCGGATGAGCGGTTTTGAATCTCGAAATCTCCCCCTTCGAGCTTGACCTCTCCGTCCAGCTTCACCGCCTGCCAGGCGAGGCTGATATCGGCCGGAGCAGCGGTGCTGGAGGCAGCCGGGAAGAGACCTTTCCACGCGATTGCAACTCCCTGTCCCTTGAGCCCGGCGTTCACTTTCGCGATCGAAGCTAGAGTGCCCGCCTTCACGGAGAGATCCTCCACCGCACACTCGAACGAGAGGTTCATCGACATGGGCTCCTTTGCGAGCCCATCGATCTCGGCGCTGAAACCGAAGGTGCCGCCCGACATCTCGACGGGAACCTTCGCCGCGGCGCTCCGTCCGGAGCG
>JAQTVX010000061.1 GCA_028706585.1 Candidatus Krumholzibacteriia bacterium
CTGCAAGTCGCGTTCTGGACCGGGAACAGATACTTCGGCATATTGGACGATAGCATTCCGGAGCCCCAGCTCCTCGACACGCTGCGGACGCACAATATCGCCTCTTACTTCTTGTGGAGCGCGTCCGACACGGCTCTGAGCCTTCCCGGCTATGTGGAGTCGACATTGAGCGGGGTGCCGGATCTGAGAATCTACGCCATGCAGGCGCCGAATCCTCCAGCCCCCTGACGGATCGGCCACCACCGCAGTCCCGGCCGCCTCTATCCGCGTCGCCTGCGAACCCATATGAGGATCACCGGATAAGCACCATTTTGCGCGAGGTCGTTTGCTTCCCCGCCGTGAGGCGATAGAAATAGACTCCGGTGCCGACCACTCGCCTCTGGTCGTCGAGCCCCGTCCATACCGTCTCGTGTGATCCGGCGGGTTGGCTCTCGTTGACGAGACGCGCGATCCTTCTCCCCGATGAATCGAATACATCCAGCACGACTCCGCATCTTTCGCTCAGGTAGTACCGGATCGTCGTCGACGGGTTGAAGGGATTCGGATGATTCTGGTACAGGGTGAGCGGCATGGTCGGAGTCGAAATCGCTTCGGTTTCGAAGAGGGTTTTCCGCCCAGCGTCATCCGAAACGTCGACGCGGTACCGGTATTCGGTCTTCGGTTCCAGGCGGGTATCCTTGAAGGTGAAGGAGAGCGCTTCACGCTCGATCGCGGCGTCGGGAATCTCGGCGAATGCGCCGGCCGATCCTTCGGCGCGCATCATAACGAAGCTCATGCCGGCCGCAACCTCCGACAGCCGCCACTCGACCTCTATCGCTCCGAGCGAGTACGAAGCGGCATAGCTCTGAAGCAAGGCGCCGACCTTGACGTCTTGCGGCCTGAGCAGCGCCGCCTCCGACGAGTTCCCGTGCCGGTCGACGGCGACCAGCTTGTAGAAGTAGTTGTACGCCTTCACCCAGCTTCCATCGAAGAGCGCGGTCTCGTCCGTCGTCCCGATCCTGTTCGACTCATTGGGCGTAAACACGGCGTCATCTCCGCGGTAAACGTCGTATTTCCAGAGATCCCCCGCGTCGTTCGGCGTCTACGTGAGGCTCAGCCCGTGCGGAGAGGCGGTCTCGGCTCCCGCGAATCCCTCTGTCACGGGAGGCGCCAGATTATCCACCGAATATGCGCTATCGCAGTTCGAGACGATCACGATGCTCGTGGTCGGTGTATGCGCAGTGACAACGTAGGTTTCCCAGCCGGTGCCGCTCGCGGTCGAATCACTCTCCGTCGGCACGGCGAAGTAGTAGACGGTATCCTGCCTCGCCGCATGAAGGCCGAGAGATTCCCAATCACCGGAGGGGAATCCGAGGGCCGCGGCCTGCGCTCGAGAGATTCTTGCGCCCGGCGTATTCGCGGCCTCTTCGAAGAAGCTGAAGAGCGCTGCGTCTTCCGCCGCCGGCGCATCCCCCGCGGCGAGCAAACCGCCTCCGGGCGAGCGCAGCTCTCTCCACACATTGTAGCCGGTTATCGGATAGTCCTTCTCCTGCGCGATATCGTGAGATGACGCTGTCATCTTGATTCTGACATAACCACCCTGGTCGTCCGGCGCGTCGTGACACGATACGATCGACGGCTCGGGGTTTCCCCACAGCCCTTCCCCGCTGATCCTTTGAGCGTACGTGTGGTACGTGTTGCCGGCGCGCGAGTCTCGCCATGCAATGATCGCTCCGCCATCGCCGTCGGCGGCAAGGCCGACGTCGCTCTGATCGTTGGGAGCACGGCAGATGAGGACCCCATCAGTTGTCCAAAGAACTTCACCGGTCGCATCGATCTTCTGAGCATAGATATCGCTCTGCCCTTTACGCCAATCTGTCCAGGCGATAACTGCTCCGCCGCTGCCGTCAGGGACGGTCTGGGGGGTCTCCGGCCCGTTCGGAGCCGTGCATATGGGAATCCCGCTCCAAAGCCACTCCGCATAACCATACTCACTGACCCTCATGGCGTATATTCCGGGTTCCACGTCGCGGTCTTCTCCGCAGACGACGATGACACCTCCGGCGCCGTCAGGCACGATATCCGTGGCCACTTCATGGTACGTCTGACTCGCGATGTCGATGCCATCAGTGTACCAGTTGGGATATCCATACTGATCGAACCGCTGCATATAGATGTCATAGTTCCCGTCGCGATTATCGGTCCAGGCGATGAATGCCCCGAAATTGCCGTCGCTAGCGAGACGCGGAAGAATCTGATAGCTGCTCGCAGTGCAAGCCGCGACGCCGTCATTGTCCCACAGAGCGGCGCCGGTGCTATCGATTCTCTGAATGTAGAGATCTCCCTCCGCGACACGATTGTCCTCCCATGACAGAATCGCTCCGTGCGCTCCATCCGGAATGAGCACGGTGTTGTACTGATTGCCGTCGGCCGCGCAGACGGGAACCCCATCGCTAGTCCAGAGTGCGTTTCCATCGCCATCGACCGCCTGAGCATAGATATCGGAGTTATTGTAACCGGTACGGTTATCCCACCACGCAATGATTGCCCCGCCGGGGACGCCGCTCGCGATTATTTGAGGGTACGTCTGTTCAATGGAAGCCGTGCAGACGGATATGCCATCCGGCGCCCACAGAACGTTTCCATCCGCATCGATTCTCTGGGCGTAGATGTGCGAGACGCCGCTTCGCTTATCCGCCCATACGATAATGGATCCTCCGGCGCCGTCCGAAACCATTCGGACGTTGTCCTGGTCCTCCGCGGCGGTGCATACGGCCACGCCGTCCGTGGCCCATAGACGAAGCCCCGTTGAATCCACCTTCTGGGCGAATACGTCCATGTTCCCGTTGCGGTTGTCGGCCCATGCAATGATCGCGGCGCCGGGAATCGTCACGAGCGCCGGCCCATAGTACCGATCTCCCGCGTCGCAGATCAGTGCCCCGTCCTTCACGTATTCAGCGTGGGCGCGCGAAGCGATCATGACGAGGGTGATGGATACGAGAATGGCGAATGATATAGCGAACCTTCGCATGGTCGAACCTCCCTTATTCATATTTCGAGAGTTGCAAAATGCCGAGATATCATCCTAGGATGAGATGAAATGGCACGGATGTGATACCGCCCCTATTTGTGAGACATGGAAGAAGGGAACAATGACACCAGTTTTCGCGGGAATAATATCCCCGGTGTGAAATGGCGGATCGGCGGCAGTGCCCAATCGACTGGCGCGATGCTTATGGCCGTCAGAAGGCGTAGGCCAGCGTGAGCCCGGGCCAGATGAAGAAACCGTCGTTGCTCAATAGGCTGTATGCGGTTCCGCGGAAGGTGAAACCCGTTTCGGCGCGGAACTCGAAGCCGACTCCGATGAAACCGAAGCTCGTCGAGTCGTCGAAGGGTCCCGAATCGGTGCCGGCGGTCACGATCGTGACGCCGCCGGTCAGATACACCGAGCCATCCTTCGGTATGAGGTAGAGCTTCGCGCCGATAGGGATGAACGCAACCGTCGCATTGTCGTCGCCCGTGCCGCCGCCGAGAGCTCCGATCCCAGCTTCGATGCCCAACTGTCTGCTCAGCGTGTATTGGTAGTTGAAGGAGTAGAGCGCCGCCTTGCCGAGCAGCTCGATGCCGAAGTCGCTCTTCAGGCGCTCGCGGACGAGCTCCTGCGCCGAGGTGCGTTGGGAAGCGAGAGGAGCCGACGCAAAAACGGCGGCGAGCGCACAAGCTATCAAGGATCGCTTATTCATAGGTTTCCTCCTTGGTTGCGTTCCGAGACCGGGGTCCATACTGCAGTCCCGGCGCCGCTTCTGTCAAAGGCTATTTTTGCGCACTGTTCTTGGGGCGCCGCCGCGGCCGTCTTCTGCATTGACAAAGGTGACCGCGCCATATTGATTTGAGCCCAGGGAGAAACAGACAATGAAGCTGCGGAAGACGCCACATCTTCTCCAATTGTCTCTCATGTTGTTGCTGTTAGGCTTGGCTTGCGGTAAGAACGATCCAGCATCCACGGAGGACGGCGGCGGAAACGGCAATGGCACGGATACGGTCGAACAATACACGCTTTTCAATCCAAACAATGCGAAGACCACTTATCTGATCAAGATGGACGGTACTGTCGTTCATGAGTGGGTATCCACGCGGGGCGGCGGTTACTCCGTGTATCTTCTCGAGAACGGCGATATTATTCGCCCCGCCTTGGCCTCGAACGTCATCTTGGGCGGGGGCGGTAGCGCGGGGTGTGTCCAGCAGATTGATTGGGATGGAGATGTCGTGTGGGAATTCACATATTCCAATTCCAGTCATCTGGCCCATCACGACATTGAACCGATGCCGAATGGAAACGTGCTGTTGATCGCTTGGGAGGTGAAATCGGCGGCTGAAGTTCTGGCGGCCGGCCGCAAAGACGATGCCGTGATGTGGCCCGACCACGTCATAGAGGTGGAGCCGACCGGTTCCAACACCGGAAGCATCGTCTGGGAGTGGCACGCCTGGGACCATCTGATCCAGGATTACAGTTCGACCAGAAGCAACTACGGCGTAGTCGCGGATCATCCCGAGTTGATCGACGTCAATCTCGGCTCGGGGGGTGTGGGGCCGGCCAACGACGGAGACTGGTTGCATCTCAACGGTATCAGCTATAATTCCGACCTGGATCAGATCGTGCTCAGCTCTCATTTCATGAATGAAATCTACGTAATAGATCACAGCACGACCACGGAGGAAGCGGCCGGTCATACGGGAGGCAAGAGCGGCAGGGGAGGAGATATCCTCTATCGCTGGGGGAGTCCTTCGAACTATGATGCCGCCGGAACAGGATATTTCGACGTCTGTCATTGCGCATGGTGGATCCCTGCCGACCTTGCAGGCGGGGGAAACATCCTGGTTTTCAATAACGGTGAAAACCAGCGTGCCTCCAGCATTATTGAGATCACTCCCCCGCTGGATGAGAACGGGGCATATACAATCGTCCCGGGAACTGCTTATGGGCCATCCCAGCCGACATGGACGTACTCCAACGGCACCAATTTCTATTCGTCCAACATGGGAGGGTGCCAAAGACTGCCCGACGGAAACACCCTTATCGTCGAATCGACGAAGGGGCATTTCTTTGAAGTCACCGATAGCGGGGAAGTTGTATGGCGCTACAGCTATGGGAGCGAGGTGGCTCGGGCGTTGCGATATCAGGCCGATTATCCTGGGCTGTCAAGGCTTGCAAACAGGTAGTTGGACGCGACAGGCATATGGAATGGGGCAAAGCGAAGAAACAGCTTGTCCGACTTATCTGTCAGCCGTAGCATCGAAACCAGGAAGTTGAAAACAGCGCTCGCTCTCTCTCCTAGTGTTCGCCCGGGAGGTGCAACGTGAGGCGGGACAAGGCGCTTCTGTTTGCTGTCATCCTTTCTCCGCTCCTGCTCTTTTTCTCCTGCGGCAAGGATTCGAGCAATCCCGCAGATACCGGCAACGGGAATGACGGTCCGGAAGGGATGGTGCTCATCCCGGCCGGTGGCAGCAGTTTCCAGATGGGCTCGGCAAACGGGAGCTCGGACGAGCAGACCGTCCATTACGTCAGTTTTACGAGAGACTTCTGGATGGACGAGACGGAAGTCACACAGTCGGATTTCGAGGATCTGATGAGCGGCTACTGCGCCGGTTACGCGACGCCCGACTGGCACAATCCATATGGCCTGGGCGACGATTACCCGGCATATCGTGTGAGCTGGGGGGATGCGGTGTTGTATTGCAACGCGCGCAGCCGGCGCGACGGCTGCGATACGGCGTATACCTATACTTCGATAACAGGCACACCGGGAAATCTCTGCGAGCTGGAAGGCATCTCCTGTGATTTCACAAAGGACGGTTACCGATTGCCCACTGAGGCCGAATGGGAATTCGCCTGTCGCGCCGGCACGATCACCGATTTCTACTGGGGCAAGAACAGCGATCCGTATCCGGAAACGAAGACCGACACGACGGAGGTGAGCAGCAACGCGGTTTGGTACGCCAACTCGTGGGCTTACGATTCGGACGATCCGGAGTACGGAACCCATCGGACAGCGACAAAGGCGGCAAACGGCTACCTTCTGTATGACATGAGCGGAAACGTATACGAATGGTGCTACGACTGGTATGGCGCCTACGGGAGCGACTCGCTGGTCGATCCGACGGGTCCGTCAAGCGGTTCCTGGCATGTGGTGCGCGGAGGCAGCTGGGGCAATCATGCATTTTACCTTCGATCGAGCAATCGCACCTTTTCCAGCCCCAGTTATGAGTATTTTTTTATCGGATTCCGCGTCGTCAGGCCGGATCGCTAGCTGAGGCCGCGATTCTGCGCGCCCTTCTTGCCTGTCGGCGAGGGGATTGATGGATGATTCATGAAAGCACTTCTTAGGTATCTGGAGTTTCCAGCTGTTCTTGTCCTGGCCATGTCGCTTGCCGGTCCAGCCTTCGGCCAGAACCTCGTGATCAACGAATTCATGGCCGACAATGGCACGACGATGGCGGACCAGAATGGCGAGTTCGACGATTGGATCGAGCTGTACAACAACAGTGGTGTCGCCATCGCACTCGGCGGGTATTTTCTGTCCGATAACACCAATCTCACCAAATGGGTCTTCCCGGATACGACCATCGGTCCCGGCGGCTATCTGATCGTCTGGGCGGACGACGACGAAGGCCAAAGCGGACTGCATGCCGGTTTCAAGCTATCCGCCTCGGGGGAGAGCATTTATCTGACCGATCTCGATACTGTCGTGGTGGACCAGGTGGTGTTCGGAGTACAGACGACGGACCTTAGCACGGGCCGATATCCGAATGGAACGGGCGACTTCATCCTTATGAACCCGACCTTCGGGGGGCCGAATGACGGCAGCACCCCCGGTGGCGACGACGATCCGAGCCTCTTGATTTTTGACGATACGAAGGTGCACAACTTCTATCTGCATTTCTACATATCGGACTGGGCCGACACCCTCAAGTACAACAAGGAAAACGGCGAGCGGTACATGCCGGCGCAGCTCACCTGCGATGCTATCGTTCTGGACAGCATCGGCGTGAGATATAAGGGGAATTCTTCTTACACATTGTCGGCCAACACCCCCAAGAAGCCCTTCAAGTTCAACTTCGATAAATACGTCGATGGTCAGACCTTCTTCGGGCTCGACGAGCTCAATCTCAGCAACTGCGTCAAGGATCCCAGCTTCATGCGTGAAACGATCGCTTACCGAATAGCCCGCCATTACCTTCCCGCCCCGCGAACCGGTTACGCCAATCTCTACGTCGATGGCGAATTGATCGGTTTCTACATTCTCGTCGAGGAGGTCGACAAGAAATTCCTGGACAGGCATTTTTCGAACAACGGTTTCAATCTCTACAAGGCCAGCGACGATGGAGCGACACTGAAATACAGGGGGGAGGACAAATCCGAGTACAAAGGCGAGCTCGAGTTGAAAACCAACGAAGATGCCGACGACTGGTCGGGGCTGATCGAGATGATAGACGAGCTCAACAACGCGTCCGCGGAGGATTTTGCAAGCACGATGCAGGATTACTTGAATCTCGATAGCTGCATTCGCAACCTCGCCCTCACGATGGTTCTTTCGCATTTCGACAGCTACACTGGTTCGGGTCGCAATTTCTATCTGTACGATGCGCAGGATTCGGCCAAGTTCAGCATGATCCCTTGGGACGTCAACGAAAGCTTCGGTGTTTACTCGAACAACTGGGACGCGATCACGCAGGACGTCATCGATATATCCAACCTTGAGGATAGGCCGCTCAACCGGAGGATACTGGAGAACGACTCGCTCAGGTCCGTGTACCTCGGGTTTATCGCCGATATGATCGGCGGGCCTGCCTCGTATGATTCGGTTGCTGCCGCGGCCGATGCGATCAAGCCGCTGATAGACGGCTACGTGCAGGCCGACGTCAACAAGTTCTATGGCTACCAGGATTTTGTCGATAACGTTGAGAGCGACGTTTACATCGACATGGCGCAGTTGGTTCCTGGCGTCAAATCCTTCTCGCAGGAAAGAAACGCAAATCTGGCGACGCAGCTATTGAGGGATCCCGTCTACCCGGGCGACACGGACAACAACGGCGTCGTGAACGCGTTGGATATCCTGCCGATAGGCGTGTACTTCCTGCAGCGTGGCAACGAGCGAAGCTCGGTCTCTTTTGCCTGGGGTGCCCGTTACGTTCTCCCCTGGGATGTTCCGGCCGAAACGTACGCCGATTCCAACGGCGACGGTGTCGTGGACGAGAAGGACGTAATAGGATTGGGCGTGAATTGGGGGAACACGCATGGCGGGGTGACGACGTCGTTCGAGATCGATCCCGGCGACACGGATCTCGTCGAGGAACACAAGGCCGATTTCCGCGCGATCTACAACTCGCTCAACGGAAGCGGTGAAGCGGTGGAGGCTATCAGGTCGCAGCTGGAATCAATCCTCGATATCGAAAGCACGCTGCCGGCAGCCTTCGAGCTTTCCCAGAACTACCCCAATCCTTTCAATCCCAGCACGACCATACGCTTTGCGCTGGTCGGCGATCAGCGAGTCACGCTCACAATTTACAACGTGGCGGGGCGGGTCGTTTCCGTTCCTCTGAAGAATCGCATGTACAAGGCCGGATGGCACACGTTCGAATACGACGCCGGACGGCTGACGACTGGCGTTTATGTGTACCGGATCAGCACGGACGGCTGGAGCGAGACCAGGAAGATGGTCGTTGTCAAGTAGAGGGTAATCGACGTTATGCGAAACATGGCGTTTCTGCTATGCGTGGTTCTCCTGTTCGGATGCGGCGACAAGGGTGCCGCCGGCCCGGAAGAAACGGCGGCCGGGCCCGCTATGCTGTTTTCTCCCAAAAGCCTTTCCGTCGCGGCGGGTGCAGAAGGGAGCGTGAGCCTCGACCTGCAGGGATGCACTTGGTCGTTCTTCGGCTTGAGCATGCAAATCGAGTGCGATGACGGCATCGTCTCTCTCGCTGATGCGACCGGGCTTGTCGCCGGCGATCTATTCGGCCAGGACGCCATAATTTTCGCTATCGAGAACGATTCCCGCATATGTTTGACCCTTACCCGAACAAAGGGTCAGAGCGAAATCAGCGATGCCGGGACTATCGGCGTGCTGACGTTTGCTGGCCTGTCTGCCGGCACTTCCACAATCCGGATCCTTCCGGACAAGCTGCGATTCTATGATTCGGACGGGGAACCGATCGAGACTCCCGAAATCGAGCTCAAGGCCGCAACGATCACCGTGCGATAGCACGGAATCCCATCGCTCGGCGGAAAACAGGGGAGGGTATTCGGTGGAGGAACGCGAGATGAAGCGATTCCATATTCCGGTTCTGATAGTCGCCCTCGCGACGTTTGGCAGCGGCATCACAAACGTCTATTCGGTTATCGGGCCGGCCCTGCCTCACCGCATGCAGTCCCTCCTGTCGCTCTTTCCACTGGAGTTCATCCATGTCGCGAGGTTCGTAACCCTTCTAATCGGATTTGCCCTCGTT
>JAQTVX010000062.1 GCA_028706585.1 Candidatus Krumholzibacteriia bacterium
CGGTGCTGGCGAAGAAGAACCAGGAAAAGGCTATCGAGATGATCTTGCGCAAGTTCCGCGAAGGAATCTGAAATTCCCGCCGCTCTTGACGGGCCCCCGGGGCCCGGGAGAATGTCGCATGGCCGTTAGCCGGATGTTGAAAATTCAGCTGTTCGCGCACGAATCGATCAGGGAGGACGTCAAGGCCTTTCTGCGCGAGGCGGGGGTCATCGAGGTCACCGATGTGTCCGTGGAGGGTTTTCGCGGCGAGGCCGACGAGACTGAAACGGCGAGTTGCGCGAGGCTTCTCGAAACCGTCGATTCGACCATACAGTTTCTCGATCCGTACGTGCCCAGGAAGTCTTTCGCGGAGCGCATGAGCGGCGGACCCCTCCAGGTCTCGGCAGCCGATATCGAAAAAACGCTGGCCGAGGCGGACGTGGCGGCGATCTCCGGGCGCTGTCGCGAGCTCGAAACAACGATGCGCGGGTGCCGCGACGAGCTCACGTGGAGCGCCGCTCTCGCGAGAGAGCTCGAGCCTTGGCTGGCCATAAAGACCCCATTCGAAACCCTCTCCACGGAGAAGTACGGCGTTCAGTTCTGGACGTTTTCCGAAAAGACCATCGAGGCGGCGCTGAGCCTCCTGAGCGAGAAGCTCCCGCTCTCGCACGTGCAGGAGGTCGCCCGCGCGGGCGGCGTCGTGCGCTCGGCGATCATCGTGCCGCGCGGCGAAGCCGAAACCGCCGCCGAGCTTCTGAAGCAGTCCGGTGGCGTGCGAAGCGCCTTTGAAAATCTCGAGGGAACGCCCGCCGCTATCATCGAGAAAGAGCGCGATCGCCGCTTGGGGCTCGAATCCGAGATCGAGAGAGCCCGTGAGGAGGCGCGCACACTCTTGCATGTGAGGCCGGCGCTGCTCACGCTCTCGGATCACTATCGCGAGAAACGCGGGCTCATCGACGTTGAGCGGCATTTTCACCGCACGGAGCGGACCTTTGTGATCGAGGGATGGATGTGCGCGGTGAACAAACGCCGGCTTGAGAAGGACCTCTCGAAACGTTGGAGCGAAATCGAGCTCGTCACGAGGCCTCCGCGTGATGGGGAGGATCCGCCGATACACCTCGAGAACAGGCCGGCGGCGCAGCCATTCGAGTTCATCATGACGCTCTACGGGAGACCTCTGTACAACGAGGTCGATCCGACGCCGCTCTTGGCGCCGTTCTTCGTCCTTTGTTTCGCGATATGCATGAGCGATGCCGGGTACGGTCTGACGCTGGCGGCGCTGTGCGCGTTTCTGATCTTCAAGGTCAGGATACAGGGGGGCATGCAGATGCTTCTGAAGGTGCTCCTCGCCGGCTCCCTGCTCACCCTGTTGGTCGGCGTCGCGACCGGCGGGTACTTCGGCATGGACGCCTCGGTGCTCCCCGAATCGCTCAGGAAGTATATCCTCATCGATCCCCTCGAGGAACCGATGAAGATGCTCAATGTCGCTTTTCTCGTCGGAATAGTGCACATTCTTTTCGGCATCGGGATCAGGATGGCCGTCAATTTTCGCGCGCACATTTGGGCGGACGCGATCTTCGACGATCTCGGGTGGATCCTCTTTCTCATCACGCTCGTACCGCTCGGATTCGCGTACGTTCTCGGAGGAGCCGTGCCCCGCTGGATGCTCTTCTATTGCTCCCGCGCCGCGCTCGGTCTGGCCGCCGTGCTCTTCATCGCCGGGATCCGCAAGGAGAGAAACAGATTCATGGGCGCTTTCAAGAGCCTCATAAAGTTCTACAGCATCACCGGCTATTTCAGCGACGTGCTCTCTTATGCCCGTCTTCTCGCGCTCGGTCTGGCCTCGGCCGCGATCGCCGTTGCCATCAACTCGATCGCCCAGATGGTCAAGGGTTTTCCATTCTATACGGGATACGTCGCCGCCGTCGTCGTTCTCTTGCTCGGCCACGCCTTCAACCTGGCGGTGAACGTGCTCGGCGCGTTCGTCCACTCGGCGAGGCTCCAGTATCTCGAATTCTTCGGCAAGTTCTTCACGGGTGGTGGACGGGAATTCCATCCGTTCAGAAGCGAAAGGCGCTATACGACAATCAGGGAGACAGGTTCCAAGGTCTAAGGAAGGAGTTGGTATGCTCGGTTTCATGCTTGTGCTCTTTGGAGCCGCGATCGCCGCGGGGCTAGCCGGAACGGGATCGGCTGTCGGATGCGGCATCGTGGGTATGGCGGCGAGCGGCGTCGTGAGCGAGGACCCGAACAAGTTCGGGCGACTGCTCCTGCTGCAGGCGCTGCCGGGAACGCAGGGCATCTATGGACTGGTCGCGCTCTTCATGATCATCAACAAGGTCGTCGGTTGGGGTGTTCCTTTCGGCGAGATCAATGTTCGTACCGGGCTAGAGATGCTAGCCGCCGCCCTTCCAATCGGTATCACCGGTCTCACCTCGGGAATCTATCAGGGCAAGGTGTGCGCCGCAGCGTGCAGCCTCGTCGCGAAACGGCCGACCGAAGTGGGCAAGGGGCTCGTGTTCGGCGTGGTCATCGAGACCTACGCCGTTCTCGGCCTGCTCGCCACGCTCCTTCTTCTCCAGAGGGTCAGCCTGTAGGGTCGGGGCGCTTGATAGACAGGAAGGCAACATGTCGATCGAAAACATACTGAAGCGCATCGATGAGGAGACGCAGACGGCCGCCGCCGAGATGATGTCGAACGGCGAAGCGAAGGCCGCCGGCGTACGCGACGAATACGCGAAGCAAGGATCGAAGATTCGCGCGGAGCTCGAGAACCGCGCGCGGGTGAGGGCGGCTGACGAGGAGCGCCGGCTGATAGTGGGGGAGGAGCTCGAGCTCAGGAAGGCATTTCTCGTGCGCAAGCGCGAGATCCTGGACGAGATCTACGGGGAGGCGCGAAAAAGGATAGTGGGGCTCCCTGCGGCGGGCTATCTCGAGCTTGTCAAGGCTCTCATCCTGGCGAATGCGCAGTCGGGCAGGGAGGAGATCGTTGTTTCGGGCGCCCAGCGTGACATCCTCTCGCGGGAGTTTATCGAGGCCCTGAATGAAATCAAGGGCGCCGGGGCGGCATTCTCCCTGGCGGAGACCCCCGGGGATTTCGCATGGGGAGTCGTTTTGCGGGAGGGGCAGCGGAGCGTGGACTTGACGCTCGACGTGCTCTTCGATCAGCTCAAGACCAGCGTCGAATCGGAGATCGCGAGCGTCCTGTTCCCAGAGTGAGGGGACGGACGAGGAGACCGTTTGGCCGAGGATTATACATATATTGTGGCGCGGCTGCGCGCGCTCGAGGCAGCGATGCCGGAGCGCTCGTGGTTCGAGCGGCTCGTGCGGACCCCCGGCGAAAGCCTCATGGGAACGTTGAGGGAACACTACCATGGTTTCGAGAGCACGAGCGATCTCGCGGAGTTCGAGAAGGCCCTCGAGGCCGATAAGGCGGAGATGCTCGAGCTCATCAGCTCGCTGCTGCGTGAGGAGCGCACGAGGCAGTTCATTCGCGCCGGCTACGACTTCGACAATCTCACGCATGCCTGGAAGGCGGCGAGGCTTGAGGCGAAACCGGCGCTGACGAGGTTCGGTCTCGTCGAGACGCAGGCGATCGAGCAGGCGGCAACGGGAAAGGGTGGAGGAACCCTGCCCCCGTACCTCGAGGGGCACGTCCAGATGCTTGATGCGACACTCGAGGACAAGAAGAGCATCGCCGCGTGCGAGTACGCGGCCGAGGCCGCGAAGTGGCGTTTTCTCGCCAAGGTCGCGCCCGGAGAGGAAGGACGCAGCTACCTGCGCTGCAAGATCGATTCTATCAATATCAAGAACATGATCCGGCTCCGAAAGGTTCGCCTGCGGACAGAGGCGCTGGACGCGATATGGATCGAGGGAGGCGAGATTGATGCGGCGCGGCTCGGAACTCTCTTCAGGGAATCGGAGGAGGAGCTGTTCTCATTCCTCGCGACGAGCGTCCGCGGCCGGCTCATCTCTCTCGGCCTCGGGAAGGATACACCTCTCTGGAAGGTCGAGTCGATCATGAGGGCCTCGCTCATGGAGCTGCTCGAGGAGAGCCGCTACCGTGTCTTCGACGTTTCGCCTGTGCTGTACCATATAGAGCTCAGGGAGAGGGACTACGGGATAATCCGGATAGCCATCGTGAGCAGGCTCAACCGGCTGAACGAAGAGGCGGCGCTCGAGCGCGTGAACGCGCTCTTCGCATAGTGACGAAAGGTGATTGAGCGGTGGCGAAAAGCATCGCGGTCATAGGGAATTCCGATTCGATAGAGTATTTCCGCTTCCTCGGGTGCGAAACGTATGAAACGAAGGAAGGGGTGCTCACGCAGGAGCAGTTCGACGAGGTGATCAAGCGCAGGTTCAAGATCATTCTCGTCACGGACGAGGTTTTTCGCGAATACAGGAAGATTATCAGCCGGAGAACACTCCGGACGTTCCCGGTGGTCACGATCATCCCCGATCTGAGGAACGCCGTATGGACGAAGGAGGGGCCCGTCTCCAGCGGTATCGCCTTCGAGGAAATCAGGACGGCATTCGTGAAGGCGGTCGGGCAGGATATTTCAAAGAAATGACGTACAGTTATTGCTCGTGACGGATCGAGATTGGAGGAGTCGGTAGCATTATGGCCGCAGGAAGAATCGTCAAAGTTTCGGGACCTCTCATCGTCGCAGAAGGCATGAAGGACGCGAAGATGTTCGAGGTCGCCCGCGTGAGCGACAGGAAGCTCATCGGCGAGATCATCGAGCTTCACGACGAGGAGGCTTACGTACAGGTCTACGAAGACACCTCCGGTCTGGGGCCGGGGGAAATCGTCGAATCGACCGGCGCGCCGCTCTCGATCGAGCTCGGCCCGGGGCTGCTGCAGTCGATCTACGACGGCATCCAGCGTCCCCTCAACGTCACCTATGATCGCTCCGGGCATTTCATGCCCCGTGGAATCAACATCCCGGGGCTCGATCGAAAGAAGAAATGGGAGTTCAAGCCGAATGCGGCCCTCAAGGCCGGCGAGACGGTCGAGGCGGGGGACATTCTCGGGGAGATCAGGGAGACGGAGCTCATCATGCACCGTGTAATGGTTCCGCCGACCATCGGCAGGGGGAAGCTCGTCCGCCCGCCCGCGAAGGGCTCGTACTCGGTCGAGGAGACGATCGCCGAGATAGAAACGGACGAAGGGGTCAGGCCGGTGAGCCTCATGCACCGCTGGCCCGTGCGCACGCCGCGGCCGATCGTGAAGAAGCTCGTGCCCGAGAACCCGCTGGTCACGGGGCAGCGCGTAATCGACACCTTCTTCCCGATCAGCCAGGGAGGCACAGCCTGCGTGCCGGGACCATTCGGGGCTGGCAAGACGGTCATCCAGCATCAGCTGGCCAAGTGGTCCGACGCGCAGATAATCGTGTACATCGGCTGCGGCGAGCGCGGAAACGAGATGACGGACGTGCTCCAGGAGTTCCCCGAGTTGAAGGATCCGGCTTCCGGGAGACCGCTCATGGAGCGGACAGTTCTCATCGCGAACACGTCGAACATGCCCGTTGCGGCCCGCGAGGCGTCCGTATATACGGGGATAACGATAGCCGAGTACTTCAGGGACATGGGGTACAACGTCGCCGTCATGGCGGATTCGACATCCCGGTGGGCCGAGGCCATGCGGGAGATGTCGGGACGCCTGGAGGAGATGCCTGGCGAGGAGGGCTACCCCGCGTATCTTCCCTCCAGAATCGCCGAGTTCTACGAGCGCTCGGGACGCGCGACCTGCCTCGGCCGCGATGGAAGGATCGGGACGCTCAGCGTCATAGGCGCGGTTTCTCCCCCTGGAGGCGACCTGTCCGATCCTGTCGTTCAAGCGACGCTCAAGGTAGTGAAGGTGTTCTGGAGCCTCGAGGATCAGCTCGCGTTCGAACGGCATTTCCCCGCGATCAGCTGGCTCACGAGCTACAGCCTGTACCACGACGGCCTTCGGGATTACTTCAGCAGCAACGTCGCCGAGGACTCGGACGCGCTCAGGGGCGAAGCGATGGAGCTGCTTCAGAAGGAGGCGGAGCTCAAGGAGCTCGTGCGACTGGTGGGGGTGGATTCGCTCTCGCCG
This sequence comes from Candidatus Krumholzibacteriia bacterium, assembly GCA_028706585.1. Classification (GTDB taxonomy): domain Bacteria; phylum Krumholzibacteriota; class Krumholzibacteriia; order Krumholzibacteriales; family Krumholzibacteriaceae; genus SSS58A. Next base: position 6,062 of record JAQTVX010000062.1, read on the forward strand.
CAGGACCGGATCGTCCTGGAGACGACGAAGTCGATCCGCGAGGATTTTCTGCACCAGTCGGCATTCGACGCCGAGGACGCCTACACGCGCCTCCTCAAGCAGTACCATATGCTCAAAACGATTCTCATGCTCCATCGTGCGTGTCTCGGGGCGCTCGAGAAGCACTGTCCCCTGCGGAAGCTCCTCGAGCTTCCGGTTCGCGGGAAGATCGCGAGGATGAGGTACCTGAGCGAGAAGGAGCTGGCGCATTTCGATTCCATACAGCATGAAATCGAGGAACAGCTCACAACGTGTATGCACGAAAGCCGCACAGGCGAGGAGTAGAATCATGGTAACCGAATACACGACCATCCGCGAGATTGCAGGTCCCCTTATCCTTCTCGACAGGGTCGATCACGCGACCTTCGAGGAGCTCGTCGAGGTCGAGCTTCCCGGCGGGGAGCTCCGCCGCGGAAAGGTGCTCGAAATCGACAGGGACAGGGTTCTGATCCAGCTCTTCGAAGGAACGCGCGGGGTCGACGTCGCGAAGACGAAGGTGAGGTTCCTCGGGAGGGGTCTGGAGCTCGCCGTATCCCCGGACATCCTCGGCCGGATCTTCAACGGCCTGGGGCTTCCGATCGACGATGGACCGCGGATCATCCCGGAGAAGAGGCTGGACATCAACGGAAATCCGATCAATCCCTACGCGCGCATTTACCCGAAGGAGTTCATCCAAACGGGCGTATCGGCGATCGACGGGCTCAATACCCTCGTGCGCGGGCAGAAGCTCCCGATTTTCTCCGGCTTCGGGTTGCCGCACTCGGAGCTCGCGGCCCAGATAGCGCGCCAGGCGACCGTTCTGGGCAAGGGGGAGGCCTTCGCAATCGTCTTCGCCGCGATGGGCATCACCTTCGAGGAGGCGAACTACTTCATCCGCGATTTCCAGGAAACGGGAGCGATGGAACGCGTCGTCCTCTTCATCAACCTGGCGAACGATCCGACGATCGAGCGCATAGCCACGCCCCGAAGCGCGCTCACCGCCGCCGAGTATCTGGCTTTCGAGCGGGGGATGCACGTGCTCGTCATCATGACCGATATGACGAACTACTGCGAGGCGCTCCGCGAGGTGTCCGTCGCGCGCAAGGAGATCCCCGGACGCCGCGGCTATCCGGGCTATCTCTATACCGACCTCGCCACGATCTACGAGCGCGCGGGGCTGCTCAAGGGGAAGAAACCGGGGGAAGTGCTGGAGGGATCGATCACCCAGATCCCCGTCCTCTCGATGCCCGACGACGACAAGACTCATCCGATCCCGGACCTGACGGGCTACATCACGGAGGGGCAGATCATCCTCGATCGCTCGCTGCACCGCAAGGGAATCTACCCGCCGATCAACGTGCTTCCGAGCCTCTCGCGTCTCCGAGATAAGGGCATCGGCGCCGGCAGGACGCGCGAGGATCACGCGCAGATCGCCAATCAGCTTTTCGCCTCGTACGCCCGGAGCAAGGAAGTCGAGGAGCTCGCCGTGGTGCTGGGCGAGGCGGCCCTCACCGATACGGACAAGGCCTTCAAGGCCTTCGGCGAGGCGTTCGAGCGGAACTTCGTCCAGCAGAATGTTCATGAGAACCGTCCGATCGAGCAGACGCTCGGGCTTGGGTGGGATCTTCTCACGAAGATACCGCGAACGGAGATCAAACGCATAAAGGATGAGTTCGTCGAACGGTATCTGCCGAAAGTCGAGGCCGAGAGCGCGAAATGAGCATCAAAGCCAACCCGAACCGGATGATGCTCGTGCGCCTGAAGCGCCGCCTCGAGCTTGCGCGGCGCGGCCACAAGCTCCTCAAGAACAAACAGGAGAAGCTCATGCAGAACTTCTTCGCGCTCGTGGATGAGACGACGGACCTGCGTTCCCGCGTCGAGACGGCATTTCTGGCGATCGGCGCCAGCTATCTGGAGGGAAGGGCCTCGACAGACCGGCAGGCGCTCGAGGATGCGCTCGAGCTCACCACGAAGGCAGGCTCGCTTGATGTCGATGAGCGCCATGAAATGAACATCACGAGCCTCGATTTCACCTTCACGGTCCCGGAGCGGGATCCCGCCTATCGCCTCTCCGCCACATCGGCCGAGCTGGACGCCGCTTTCGAAAAGCTCCTGGCTTCGTTCCCGGAGCTCTTGACCCTTGTCGGGAGAGAGAATACGGTCTTTCGTATGGCTGAAGAGCTCGAGAAGACCAGGCGCCGGGTGAACGCCCTCGAATACGTGCTCATCCCCGACCTAGAAGAGGTTATCAGGAGCATCGCCGACAAGCTGGGCGAGCAGGAACGGGCAAATCAGATACGTCTGATGAAGATCAAGGACATGGTGAAGGAGCGCGGCAAGAAGGTCTGAAGAATCCTGCGGCGGAGCCCTCCTGGCGTCACGAATAACTCCGGGTCAAATTTGTTGACACACCTCCCCGGGCTTTATATATTTTTATCGGAATCTTGCACGAATTGCGCGAACAGAACGAGACCCGACACCTTACGCATTTCTCCCGTCCGCTCTCATAGATAGAGGGAGAGCAGCGGTTTGGATTGAGGCGCCTTTTCGCAAGGAGTGGAATAATGAAACGTCGTTATGGGTCGCCGGCATTGATCGGGGTGCTGGCCGTTGCGCTGGTACTGCTCATCATGCCATTTGCGAATGCATTCGCCCAGTGGACACATTGTCGGAAAGGTGACCGATTCCAAGACGGGGGAGTCGCTCGCCTTTGCGAACGTCGGGATATTGGGTGGGGGGAACATGGGGGCGATGACCCTGAACGACGGCAAGTATAGGATTTCGGGCGTCCCCGTGGGCACGTACACGATAAAGGCGATGATGATGGGTTACAAGTCGGCGGAGAAGACCGGTGTGGTGGTGAACGCGGGAGCCGATATCGAGGTTGATTTCCAGCTCGTGGAGACCATCGTCACGCAAACGCAGGAAATCGTCGTAGAGGCGGAGATTCCCCAGATCAACACGACGTCGAGCGACGTGCGCCAGCGCGTTACGAGCGATCAGATGAAGGAGCTCCCCGTCGACGGCGTGGTCGAGGCCGTGGCGCTCAAGAGCGGTATCGTCAAGACGGGAGACGACCTGCACGTCCGCGGCGGCCGCTCGGGGGAAGTTCAAATGCAGATCGACGGCGTTCCCGTCAATGACCCGCTCGGAGGAGGCTCGATCTCGGTCGGTCTCCTCGGAACGGACCAGAGCGAGGTCATCACGGGCGGCATGGACGCCGAGTACGGCAACGCGCAGTCGGCGATCATCAACGTGAACACCCGCGAAGGGGGAAAGAGCTTCGAGGGCCAGGTCCGGTACATGACCGATGATTTCGGACGCTCCGACAAGACGTATACCAACTATGACCGGTTCAGCATCGGTTTCGGCGG
>JAQTVX010000063.1 GCA_028706585.1 Candidatus Krumholzibacteriia bacterium
CCGCATGCTCATGAACAATCTCGATCCCGAGGTCGCTGAACGCCCGGATGATCTAGTCGTCTATGGGGGCCGCGGCAAGGTGGCCAGAAACTGGGAATGCTACGATGCGATCGTCGAGACGCTTCGCGGCTTGGAATCCGACGAGACACTACTGGTCCAGTCGGGGAAGCCCGTGGCCGTGTTCAGAACGCACGAGGACGCTCCGCGCGTGCTCATCGCGAATTCCCTTCTCGTTCCAAGATGGGCGACGTGGGAGACCTTCTGGGAGCTCGAGGCGAAAGGGCTCACTATGTACGGCCAGATGACGGCCGGCTCGTGGATGTACATCGGAACCCAGGGGATTCTCCAGGGGACGTTCGAGACCTTCGCCGAGTGCGCGCGCCAGCGCTTCGGGGGGACGCTCGCGGGTAGATTCGTGCTCACGGCAGGGCTCGGCGGGATGGGCGGGGCGCAGCCGCTCGCGGTCACGATGAACGGCGGCGTCTGCCTCGCCGTCGAGGTCGACCCGGAACGGATCAAAAGGCGCCTCGAGACGCGCTACTGCGACGATATGGAAACCGATCTGGACAAGGCGCTGGCTAAAGTGCGGAAAGCCTTGAAGGAGAAGCGCGCCTATTCGATCGCGCTTCGTGCGAACGCCGCCGACGTCTTTCCCGAGCTCGTACGCCGCGGCGTCGTTCCCGACGTCGTTACGGATCAGACATCGGCGCACGATGCCCTCAACGGCTACATCCCGCGCGGGTACGACGTTGCGCGGGCCGCCGAGCTCAGGCGCACGGCGAGCGATCGCTATATCAAGGAGGCGATCGAGTCGATCGTCGTCCACGTGCAGGCGATGATCGATTTGCAGGGGAAGGACGCGGTCGTTTTCGATTACGGCAACAACATCCGCGGCCAGGCCGAGAAAGGAGGGCTCGCCAACGCATTTGCCTTCCCCGGCTTTGTGCCAGCGTTCATCCGCCCGATGTTCTGCATCGGCAAGGGGCCGTTCCGCTGGATCGCCCTCTCAGGGGATGCCAAGGACATCTACCGCACGGACGAGCTTGCTCTCGAGCTCTTCCCCGAGAACGAATCGCTCTGTCGGTGGATTGAGCTAGCTCGAGAGAAGGTCGCTTTTCAGGGGCTGCCGGCGCGCATCTGCTGGCTCGCGTATGGAGAGCGGGAAAAATTCGGGCTGGCCCTCAACGATCTCGTGGCGTCGGGGGAGATCTCTGCTCCGATCGTCATCGGCCGCGACCATCTGGACTCCGGCTCCGTCGCTTCTCCATTTCGCGAGACCGAGGCGATGCGGGATGGGAGCGATGCCATCGCTGATTGGCCCATCCTGAACGCTCTCCTCAACGCGTCGTGCGGCGCCGCGTGGGTCTCCGTGCACCATGGGGGAGGGGTCGGAATGGGGCTCTCGATCCACGCGGGGCTCGGAGTCGTAGCCGATGGAACGCAAAAAGGGCGTGAAAAACTGGCACGATGTCTCAGGTGCGACCCTGGCACAGGGATTGCAAGACATGCGGATGCCGGCTATGAGATAGCCGTTGAAAAAGCGAGAGATGCAGGGCTTCACATTCCAATGCTGAAGAAATGAAGCCTGATTCCGATGGGCAGTCGGGTCGTTTCAGCGCGACTTTGCGACTGAATGTGTGCATTTTGAGCAGCTTATCTGAGCTTGCTTGTTGAATACAAAGGGGTGGCGCTTGCCCGAGACCGTAGATCTGCTGATTTCTGGCGCCGGACAGCTCGTGACATGCCGCGGTTCCCGAAAGGGTCCGAAGCGTGGCAAGAGTCTATCCGATCCGGGAATCGTTGTCGACGGGGCGCTGGCGGTCGCAGGGGGGAAGATTCTGTGCGCAGGCACGCGCGCGGAGGTCGAGAGGAGTGTCTCGAAGGCCCGGGTCGAGAGGACGATCGACGTCGGCGGACGCGTCGTCATGCCTGGATGGGTGGATCCCCACACGCACGCGGTATTCTCGCACTACCGTGCCGATGAATACGAGGCGCGCATTCGCGGGGAGGGCTATCTCGAGATCGAGCGCCGCGGGGGTGGCATCAGGAAGACGGTCCGCGAGGTGAGGGAAATGGATGAGGATCGCCTCTTCGAGGTGAGCCGCAGGAGGCTCATGAAAATGCTCGAAGGAGGAACCACGACCATCGAGATCAAGAGCGGCTACGGGCTCGAGCTCAAGAGCGAGCTCAAGATGCTCCGCGTCATCCGGCGTCTCGCGAGCGAGATGCCGCTCGACGTGGTGTCGACCTTCATGGGAGCGCACCAGAGGCCGAGCGAGTCCGGTGCCGGCGAAGCGTACGTAGATGTCGTCGTCGACAAGATGATCCCGGCAGTCGCTCGCGAAAAGCTCGCCGAGTTCATCGACGTTTTCTGCGAAGATGGCGTTTTCGGTCTCGAGGAGACCGAGCGGATACTCGAGGCCGGACGGGAATCCGGTCTGGCTCTAAAGGTCCACGCCGACGAGATCACTTCGATGGGCGGTTCGGAGCTCGCCGCGCGCATGGGTGCGGTTTCCGCGGAGCATCTCATCAGGATATCCGAGACGGGCGTAGAAGCGCTCGCCGCCTCCGAGACGATCGCGGTGCTTCTGCCGGGAACCACATTCGGGCTCTGTTCGAGGGATTTCGCGCCGGCGAGGCGCATGATCGATAAAGGCGCTGCCGTGGCGCTCGCGACGGATTTCAACCCGGGGAGCGCCCCGTCTTGCTTGATGCCTTTCGTTGTCGCAATAGCCTGCTCCCAGATGCGTATGACCCCGGCGGAGGCGATCAACGCGGCGACGATCAACGCGGCCTACGCCGTCGCCAGAGGCGCTTCGGTGGGCTCGCTCGAGACGGGCAAGAAGGCAGATTTCGTCGTGTACGACGTTGCAGACTACCGTGAGATTCCTTCGCGCGCCGGCGCGAATCACGCGATAACCGTGGTCAAAGGGGGCACCGTGGCATGGGATCGCCCCGCGTTCGAGATGGCAAGTGAGGTCGGGTTTTGAGCAAGGTGAGCCAGATACGGCAAAAGGCGCAGGAATACCTGAGCAAGGGCCAGACGGATAAGGCCATTCAGGAATACCGGCGCCTCATCTCGATCGAATCGAAGAATCCGAATCTCTACAATGAGCTCGGTGATATATACCTGCGAGGCAACGACAAGTCGCAGGCCGTGCAGAACTACGAGAAGGCCTCCGTCATATATGAAAAGGTGGCTCTCTATAACAACGCGGTCGCCGTCTGCAAGAAGATTCTCAGGATCGAGCCCGACAAGATCGACACCGTTTTCAAGCTCAGCGAGCTCAGGGCGAAACAGAAGCTCACTGGAGAGACCATCACGTTCTTCACTCAGTACGTCGAGAGCGTTCTGGAGAATCCCGACTCCAAGCTCGCGCGTTCGCAAAAGGACGTCGATCTGATGATCCAGCTCATGCCGACCTGCGAGCCCATCCTGGCGAAGGCGGTCGAGGTCTACGAAAAGCTCGGGCTCAAGCTCATGGCGGTGGAGCTCTACACGAAGCTCGCGTCGATCGTTTCGGGTGACGGGGACGAGAGGAAACAGGCGCAGTATCAGCGCAAGATCGATGATCTCAAACGGGATCTCCGTCCAGAGGAAATACAGAAGCTGAACGAGGCGGTTGTCGCACGAAGCGATGGCGCTGCGTCCCCGGTCGCTCAGGACGCGCAGGGCGAACCGGCCGAGGCGGCGCCCGCGGCCCCGGTCGCGGCTGCGGGGCCGGAGGAGCCCGATGAGAATTCCAGCGCCGCCCGCGATGCTTCGCCGCTCGAGGATGGGTCCTCTGCCGAAATGACCGATGAGGAAGCCTCGCCGGAAGAGTCGAATGAGCACGAGATTGACGCGAACGTGCAGGAGACTGTGGAGGAGGCTGAGATAGTGGCCGCCATGAGCCAGGGGAGCGAGATGCATTCGGTCGCTGCCGCTTCAGGTGGCCGGATGAAGCAGGCGGCACCGCAGGAGCCTTCGCATGGGCGCGTCGCTACGGCAACCGAGACTCCCATGGAGCGATTCTCGGTGGACACAGCCTCGGCACAAGCGGACGCCGGCTCGCCTATGCTGGACGCCGGCGAGCGTGAGGGCAATCTCGCCGAGGAGATAACGAGCGACGTCGAGATGAACGACCTGCGGAGCCATTACGATCTCGGCATGGCGTATCTCGAGATGGGGCTCTTCACTGAGGCAATCAAGGATTTCCAGATCGCATCCCGCTGTGCGGACCTTCAGCTCAGCAGTATGGAGATGATCGGGTATTGTTTCCTCAAGCACGGCCAGCCGCGCCTCGCCGTGAAGCAGCTTTCACGCGCTCTCGAGATCGCGAAGGCATCCGGCGCGGAGAATCTCGGCATACACTATAATCTCGGCCTGGCCCACGAGCTGCTGGGCGAGCTTCCGGCGGCCCGGGAGCATTTTGAAGAGGTTTACATCGTTGACATGTCGTTCCGCGACGTCACGGACAAGATGAAGAAACTGAACAAGGCATCCTGAAGCGGGTTCCGATGGAAACCCATACGCCTCCCTGCGATCTTCACCTCCATTCGAACTACTCGGACGGGACCATGTCCCCCGATGAGCTCGTGAGCTATGCGCATGCGATAGGGCTCTCCGCGATCTCGATCACGGACCACGATACTGTTGACTCTCAGGAGGAGGCGCTCGCGGCGGCATCTCGCTACGGTATCGAGGTTCTCACCGGGATCGAGTTCAGCATCGAGGAGGGTGGCGCCGGTGTGCACATCCTCGGCTACTGTTTCGACCGGGAAAACGGCCCGCTTGCGACGGCCCTCGAGGAGCTTTCCAGCTCGCGTGTGGACAGGGCCAGGGAGATCCTCCGCAAGCTCGAGGAGCGGGGAGTCTCCGTGCCGTTCGACGAAGTGCTCGCCGAAGCCGGCAGAGGGAGCGTGGGGAGGCCGCATATTGCCCGTGTTCTTCACCGACGCGGGCACGTCTCGAGCGTATCGGAGGCGTTCGCGCGGTACATCGCGGACGGAGCTCCCTGCAATGTCCCGAAGGACGTGCTCTCCCGCGACGCCGTGGTCCGACTGATCGTGGACTCGGGTGGTGTGGCTGTCTGGGCGCATCCGGGCTGGAACATAAAAAAGACAGATCTCGTCGATAGGCTCATCGCATCGGGCGTCAGGGGCATCGAGGTCTGGCATCCGAATCACGGCCAGAGGGTGGAGGCGGAGATTCTCGGCCTGGCCCGTTCGCGCGATCTCATTTGCACGGGCGGCTCCGATTTCCATTTCGCCGAACTGATGCAGGCCGACATCGGCGAGGTCACCGCTCCTTACGAAAGCGTGCTCGCCCTCAGGAAAGCGGCGTCGGAAAAGCCACATTTGGCTTGACCCTCCTTCAGAAGCTCACGTACATTTCAGGGGAAAATCCGCACGAATCGCTCGTCCGGACGTTCTCGGCCGTATTCATGGAGCGTTTTTCGGCATGGTGCATCGCCGCGAGCGCGTGGTAATTTTGGCCGCACTGTTCACGGCGCTCGGCGTGGCGCTGGGGTTTCTGCTCGCCGGGATTCCGAACGTCGAGCTCATGTCGCTCACGGTGTTCATGGCCGGCCTCTTCTGCGGGGCGCGGCTCGGAACGGCAGTAGGCGGGATCTCGATCCTGCTGTTTTCCTTGCTCAATCCTCTCGGTCCGGCCCCCGCGCCGCTTCTTGCCGCGCAGATCGCCGGTTTCGTCGTCATAGGCGCGGCGGGCGGGCTCGTGGGGCCGCGGCTCAAGCCGGAGAGTGCCTCGTCCATCGTCATCGGCGCCGCGGCCGGATTCGTTCTCACCCTCGCGTACGACCTCATTACCACGCTCGCGAGCGCATTCGTCGTGCTCGGGGCGGATCGATTCGCAGACGGTCTCCGGGGGATGTTTCTCGCGGGAGCCATCTTCATCGCCTGGCACGTCGGGATCAATACGGCCGTCTTCGGCGCGGCGGTCGTTCCCATCATGAGGGCGGTGCGCGCATGGCAGACGGGGGAGGCGGCATGAAGCGCGGGATGCTCGTGATCGCGTTGCTGCTGCTCGCGCCGCAGTGCCTCGTTTCGGCCGGGCTTTCCGGGACGGTCGCGGGCGATTCACTTCTCATGCCCACGGAGAGTTTCGTTCTGACGCGCGAGGATCTCATGGAGCGTAACATCCATACGCTCGACGACATCCTGCAGCTCATCCCGGGGGTTGCGGTCTGGCGAGAAGGTCCGCACGACGCATACGGCGGATTCTCGATCGAGGGACGCGGGGATCGCGGCATCAACCTGCTGGTCAACGGAGTTCCCGCGATCGATTGCTACACCTCCGAATCCCTGACGCGTTTTCTTCCTCTCTCGCGGCTCCAGTGCGTGGAGGTCGTGTACAGCGGTTCTCCCTGTTTCTCGGGGGACCTGTCATCACGGGGGTTCATAAACGTCGTTCTCGAGGAGGGCGGACGCGAAGCGCCGGCCTCGCAAATCGATTTCACCTACGGCACGTCGAACCGGCGCGTGCGCAGGGCATGGTTCTCGACCCCGCGGGCCGCGGTGAGCGCGGCGCTCGCGTACGACGAGTATCTGCAGGACGGTGTCGAGGCATACCCGGCGATTGCGCATAAGCTCCTCGGCAAATGCGACGGGCGGTCGGTCCTGGCGGAGCTTGCGATGCAGAGCTCAGCCGGCGACGATGTGCTCTTGCGCTTCCAGCGCTACGAGGACAGCTACTACGGCACCTTGCATAGCGACGATGAAGACGTTCGACGATCCGGTTTCGGCTCCGAGATCTCATACGCTCGTTCTGGGTTCTCTGGATCGGTCACGCAGCGCGTGCTCGAGATGTCGCGGCTCGCCGGAACGCTCGACGAGCGGATTTCCGGCGCGCTCGTACGTTGGAATGGAGCGTTCCACGGTATCGGCGTAAGGACGTTCGCTAACGCGGAGCAGGCCGCTTTCGAGAATGATCTCTGGGAAGTGAATTTCAATCCGTCTTACAGGCGGATCGAAGCGGGGATCACCCTCGGCGGAACGGTTCCGCAGCGCGTGACCTGGCGCCTCGGCGCCTATGGCGGCAATCACAGCACCGTCGGCCGCTACGGCTGCGGAGAGATTGCGCTCGCGAAGGAATGGAGCGCGCGCCTCTCCCAGGACATCGTGATCGCGCGGCGCTTGCGGGTTCCATCGGCCCAAGAGCTGTTTCAGCCCGAGCTCGCGCGCTCGATCGACGGCGAAGCGGCGGCGATTGCGGGCAATTCCAGCCTCTCGCCGGAGATCGCCGACGAACTCTCGCTCGGGTTCAGGTGCTCCGGCGCGTCGCTCTCCCTGTTCGGCAGGGACGAGAGGTCGCTGGTCGTCGTTTCCGGCGACGATCCGGCAGTCTATCGATCGGATGGAAGCGGACGTGTCGCGGGTGTCCGCACCGGCTTCGCGGGGAGCAGGCGGATCCTCGGCATCGACCTCGGTCTCTCCCTGGGTTTCGAGGGGTATCCCGAGCGAGGAGCCCTCGCGAGGGGCGTTCCTTCCTATCGCGGCACGGGGGAGCTGTCCATGCGTTGTCCGATCTTCGCGAAATCGGAGACACTCTCCATCAAGCTCGACTCCGAGCTCGCGGGCGAACGGCGCTGGGACGACTCGACGCTCGGGGCATATCACGTGCTCGGCGCCGCGGCGTATCTCACGATCATGAGCGCGCGGGTGAGCTTCGAGTACAAGAACATCCTCGACGAGCGGTACGAGACGGTTCCGGGTTACACGATGCCTCCCAGACACTATATCATAGGCATTTTCTGGGAGCTTCTCGATTGATCTTCTCTTTCTTCACGTGGACGTGCGGCGTGGATCGCCTCGTCTCCCGCGCCCGATGAGCTCCTGCCGCATTGGCTAGAAAATTGGCAGCGGCTGATCCCTTTGTCCCGGTCCGCGACTGCGCCGAAGAACCAAAATCCCCCTTTTGCAATGTGCAAACGGTTTCGCAAGGTGCATGCGGCGCCCCCGCCGCAAATCCCGGGGGCGCATCCAGGGCAACGGAGGCTGTCCGGTCGTGTTTCTTCATATTGGTAAACGACTTTTGGCGTTCCTTACAGAGTGAAAGAAATCGCCTTGATTCCGCACATGCTCGTCCCGTGGCGTTTCATGATCCTCTTGAATATCAATCCATTATGAGGGCTCGGGGTCGGTGGCATGCTTATTGCGGTCGGCTGTGTTTTGCCGAGGCAGCATATACGCGACAGGCGGCAAGAATACGGGTCGGCCGGGCCCGGTGGTTGATTATTTGCATGCCTTTTCTCGAAACCCACATTCGGGCGGAGGGTTTTGTTGAAAGACAAAATTGCCAATCAGCTGGTCGAATCGAGTCTGATTAGTCAACAGCAACTCGAGCTCGCGCTCACGGAGCAGACGAAATCGGGAGGGAGCCTAGGGTATAACCTCGTCAAGACCGGGGCCATATCCGAGAAGGCGTTCGCCGAGTTCATGTCCCAGACGTACAATGTTCCGGCTGTGGAGCTCGATGATCTGGAGGCGGACGAGCATTCGATCGAGCTCATTCCTCCCGAAGTCGCCACGAAGTTCCAGGTCGTGCCCATAAAACGCGAGGGGCGCGTCCTCACCGTGGCGATGGCGAATCCCGACAATATCTTCGCTATCGACGACATAAAGTTCATCACCGGCCTCGATGTGCGGCCCGTTGTCGCGACCGAAACGGCGATCAAGAGGGCCATCGATCGCTTCTACGAGTCCGCCGACTCCCTCGCCGAAGTCATGAAGGACATGCAGGAGGACTTCGAGATCGTCGAGGAGCTCGACGAGGATGCCGGCGGCGAGGTGATGAGCGAGGACGCTCCAGTCGTCAAGCTCGTGAACTCGCTCATCGCGGACGCCGTGAACAAGGGAGCGAGCGACATTCACGTCGAGCCGTTCGAGAAGAAGCTCCGCGTCCGGTATCGCATCGACGGCGTTCTCCATGAGATGATGTCCCCTCCATACAAGATGAAGGGTGCAATCACCTCGCGCCTCAAGATCATGGCGGAGCTCGATATCGCCGAGAAGCGCGTCCCGCAGGACGGCCGCATCAAGATCCGCATCGGCGCCAAGAAGATCGATCTTCGCGTGAGTTCGCTTCCCACGATTTTCGGCGAGAAGATCGTGATGCGAATTCTGGACAAAACGAACCTCCAGATCGACCTCACGAAGCTCGGTTTCCATCCGGAAGCGCTGCAGAAGCTCGTGAAGGGGATCGAGATGCCGTATGGGATGGTGCTCGTGACGGGGCCGACTGGAAGCGGCAAAACGACGACGCTGTATTCCGCGCTCAACAAGATCAATCTGCCCGAATTCAATATCATGACCGCCGAGGACCCGGTCGAGTACAACATCGACGGGATCAACCAGGTGATGGTGCACGAGGAGATCGGCCTCACCTTCGCGGCGGCGCTCAAGGCCTTCCTCCGCCAAGACCCGAACATAGTGATGGTGGG
>JAQTVX010000064.1 GCA_028706585.1 Candidatus Krumholzibacteriia bacterium
CGCCGACGTCCAGAATCTGTACGACAACGGGCTGGCGGATTCGGTCGATATTCTCGATGCCGAAACCGCGATGATACGCGCGCGTCGGGCGGTCGACCAGGCTGGAACCGAAGACAGAAATGCGATGGCCTCCCTTGCGGCATTGATCGGGATGGAAAATGGAACATCGATCACGCCGACCGAGGCGCTGTCCCTGGGAGATACGTCGGGGGTCGCGGCAAAGGCTGTCCCACGGGAGATCGACCGCTCCGAGCTGCAACGCCTGGATCATCTGATTGCCGCGGCCGATAGATCGGCCGCTCTGGCGAAGTCGGGATACTTTCCCTCCATAGCCGGCTTCGGCGGCTATTCGGTTGGCAAACCCAACAAGGACATGTTCAACAAGACGTGGAACGACTATTTCAGCGTCGGAGTGAGCCTGACCTGGGAGTTGAACCTCGGCGGCAACACCGGCCGGACGGCCGCCGCGGCGCGAGAGGGCGCGCAATCGGTCCGGATGTCGAGACGGTCCCTGGAGGAGACGTTCATGGTGCAGGCCGCGACCGCCCTGAATGAGCTCAAGAATGCGTTGACGGTGGTCGCATCCACTGCGTCGGAGTATGACATTGCCAGGCGCAGATTCGAGCTCGCGCGGGGGAAGGAGAAAGCGGGGGAGCTCGCGGTCAACAGGTTCCTGGAAATGGAGACCGATCTGACCGTCGCCGAGCTGCAGCACCGGACCGCGGTGATCCGTTATCATCTGGCCCGCACGGAATATCAATACGCGATTGGCTCTCCGGAAATCTTTGGAGGTCTCGAATGAACAGGATTCTGAAGCTCGTCCTCGCGATCCCCGCGCTCGCTATGTCTTCGTGCGGCGGCAATAACGCCGTTCCGGGAGGCTCGGGTTTCGTCGAGGCCACCGAGGTCACGGTCTCGTCGGAGGCGGCCGGGCGAATCGAGCGGTTGTATTTCGAAGAAGGGGACCGCATCGAGTCGGGCGCCGCGATCGTTCAGATCGACACGGCTGCGCTGTCGCTGCGTTTGGGCCAGACGGAAGCGTTGAAGCGCGTGGCCGAGACGCGCATCGAGAGCGCCCGCATCCAGAAGGACAAGACCGCCCTCGACACCGAGCTCGCGGTGAAGGAGTTCGACCGGACCAGCACACTGATCAAAGCCGGTTCGGCCAACCAGCAGCAATACGACAGGGCCAAGAACACTCTCGATCAATCCCGTCTCGCCGGGAAAGCAGCCGCATCGGCCGTCGAGGCGGCCGTGGCCGATCTCGCGAAAATCGGCAGGGACATCGAGCTGCTGAAAAAGCAGCTGGCCGATTGTCGTCCATCGGCGCCGACCGGCGGCACGGTCGTGGCCAAGTACGTCGAAACGGGGGAGCTCGCGGCGGTCGGCAAGCCGCTCGTGAAGATCGCCCGACTCGACACTGTTTGGGTCAAGGTCTATCTTCCTCCGTCGGATTTGACCCGGATCAGGTTGGGCGGACGGGCCGAGGTCGACCCCGAGGACGGCCGGACCGAGCCCCTTGCAGGGACGATCACGTGGATTTCCCCGGAGGCGGAGTTCACGCCCAAGAATGTGCAGACCAAACAGGCCCGCGCTGATCTGGTCTATGCGGTGAAAATCAGCATTCCCAATGTCGGTGAGCGATTGAAAATCGGCATGCCGGTGTCGGTGAAGATGCCATGAGCGTGCTCGAGGTCACACGGCTATTCAAGCGGTACCATGGGCTGACGGCGGTCGACGGCTTCAGCATGGCCGTCGAGGCCGGCCGGATCGTGGCCGTGGCCGGCCCGGACGGTGCCGGCAAGACATCGCTGTTCCGCGCCGCCTGCGGCCTGATCGATTTCGATTCGGGAGACGTCACCGTCGGAGGCATCAGCGTGAAGACCGGCATGGGGCGGATCAAACCGCTCATGGGATATATGCCGCAGAGTTTCTCGCTCTATCCGGATCTCTCGGTGGAGGAGAATCTCCGGTTCTACGCCGGGCTGTTCGGCGTGTCCGGGGACGTATTCGCATCGCGGAGAGAGCGGCTGTACCGGTTTTCCGGTCTCGAGCCATTCGTGAAGCGTCGCGCCGGAAATCTGTCCGGAGGGATGAAACAGAAGCTGGCCCTCAGTTGCGCCCTCATTCACCAACCGAGCGTGCTGATCCTCGATGAACCGACTACCGGTGTCGATCCTCTTTCGCGGCAGCAGTTTTGGGATATTCTCATGTCGCTGCGCCGCGACGGCGCGGCCGTTATCGTGGCGACGCCATACATGGACGAGGTTGCTCTGGCCGACCGCGTCGTGTTCATGCACGCGGGGAAGAAGCTCGCGGAGGGGACGCCGGACGAGCTGCGGCGGCTATACAGCGGAGGCATATATCGGCTGGCTCTGGAGCCAACGGCCGAGCGGATGGCGCTGCTGAGCGGCATCGAAGGGGTCGCCCCGTATCGTTTCGGCGCCGATGTGCACATCTATGTTCCGCCGGATATGTCCGGCGGCGAGCTCGCCGCCCGGCTGGCGGATAGCGGGTTCGGTGATGCACCGGTCGAGAGGATCGAGGCCGGCCTGGAAGACGTGTTCATTCAACTGATGAGCGGGCAATGATGGATTACGCGGTCGTAATCGACGGACTGTCGAAAAAGTTCGGCGCCTTTGCGGCGGTTGACGGAATCAGCCTGAAGGTCGAGTACGGCGAGATATTCGGTTTTCTCGGCGCCAACGGAGCCGGCAAGACCACCGCCATCAGAATGCTCTGCGGCCTGCTGCAACCCACGTCCGGAACCGGAACAGTCAATGGCTTCGATATCAACCGCGAGTATGAGAAGATCAAGCCGAGCATCGGATACATGTCGCAGAAGTTCTCGCTATACGGCGATCTCACAGGCCGGGAGAATCTGCAGTTCTACGGCACCGTCTATGGCCTTCGCGGAGGCCGTCTCAAGGGCCGGATCGCGGAGCTCGTCGATGGTTTGAGTCTGGATGAGTTCATCGATCGGCCGACGGGCGCGCTGCCGGTCGGCTGGCGGCAGAGGATCGCTCTGGCGGCGGCGATTCTCCACCGCCCCCGGATCGTATTCCTGGACGAGCCGACAGGCGGAGTGGACCCGGTGTTCCGCCGCCGTTTCTGGGAGATTCTGTATCGGCTCGCGGATGACGGAACCAATCTTTTCGTCACCACACATTACATGGATGAGGCCGAGTTTTGCAGCCGCATTTCCATCATGCACCGGGGCAAGATCGTGGTGGTGGGCCGTCCGCGCGAGCTGGTCGCCTCACGTGGCCTGCGCAACTTGCAGGAGACGTTCATCAGTCTCATCTCGGAGCAGGGAACCGATGGGTAATGTGCGTTTCATAATCCTGAAAGAGATCCGGCACATCCTGCGTGATCCCCGGTCGCTTTTCATCGCCATCCTGATGCCGATCATGATGACCTTTCTTTACGGATACG
Organism: Candidatus Krumholzibacteriia bacterium; assembly: GCA_028706585.1. Lineage (GTDB taxonomy): Bacteria > Krumholzibacteriota > Krumholzibacteriia > Krumholzibacteriales > Krumholzibacteriaceae > SSS58A. The sequence continues at coordinate 3,436 of JAQTVX010000064.1, forward strand.
CCATCAATCTGGATATCAAGAACATCCGGTTGGCGGTCCTCGACTACGATCAGACCTCGGCATCGCGCGAGTTGGTCGGCCGGTTCTATCACTCGGGGTATTTCGCCGCATCCCTCGCGCCGGCTGATATGGCCGATCCGGAGGCGGTTCTGAAGCGGGGCGACGCCCACGCGGTGATGATCATACGGGGCGGGTTCGCCGAGGCCCTGCGCGGCGCCGCTCCATATCAGCTCGGGTTGCTGCTAGACGGTGCCGACGCCAATATGTCCGCCGCCGCCGCGAGCTATTCCAACGTCATCATCCAGCGGTACCTGGGCGAAAGTCCGGGCGTCGGCGCCGCCGGGCGCGGCGTCGCGCTCTCGCAGCGGGTGCTGTACAATCCCGACCTGAAATCCTCGCATTTTCTGGTGCCGGGATTGATTGCGATCATACTGATGATGATCTCCGCCCTGTTGACCTCGGTCACGATCGCCCGCGAGAAGGAAACGGGAACGATGGAGCAGCTTCTGACCGCCCCCGTAGGGCCGTTCCAGGTAATTCTGGGCAAGGTGATTCCCTATGTCGGCCTCGCCCTGCTGGACGGCGTGCTTGTGCTATCGGTCGGCGTTCTGCATTTCGGCGTCCCGCTCATCGGATCGTCGCTTCTGCTGCTGTTCTTCGGCCTGATCTACATCATCGCCGCTCTATCGTTGGGGGTTTTGATATCGACGCTGGCTCGTACGCAGCAGGTGGCGATGATGGCCGCCCTGGTCGCGACTGTCCTGCCCTCGGTGATGCTGTCGGGATTCATTTTCGAAATCAGGAACATGCCGGCCCTCCTGCGTTTCATAACCATGCTGGTGCCGGCTCGATACTTCCTGCTGATCATGCGGGGCGTGATGCTGAAAGGCTCAGGGTTGGCCGTGCTTTGGCCGCAGGCGGCGGCGCTGGTCGCGCTGACCACGCTTCTCCTCGTGGCGGCCGTCAAACGGTTCAGGATCCGAATAGGGTGAGGCATATGTGGACGGTTCTGGCCCTCGTAACGAAGGAGTTTCGGCAGGTGTTCCGCGATCGCAACATGCTGCGGCTCATCTTCTTGATGCCGTTCCTGCAGCTCGTGATCCTGGGGTACGCCGTCGACACCGACGTCAGGCGAATCCACACGGCGGTCTATGATTTCGACCGCAGCCGGCTCTCGCGCGAGTTCGTCCGATCGATGTCCGCCGGCGATTATTTTCTCATGAGCACCTCCGATAGATCCGTGCTCGATCTGGACGAGAATTTTCAGACGAACCGCTTCAACGCGGCGCTCGTCATCCCCAGGGATTTCGGACGAAACCTCGAGAACGGGAATTTGGCTCCGGCCTCTCTGATCGTGGATGGCTCCAACGCCAACTCGGCCGGCATCGCCATGGGATACGCAGGAATGATCGCGGCCCAGTTCAACAGGCAGGCAGCGGGCCTCGCACCCTCGATTTCGATTCGGCAGAAGCTGCTGTACAATTCCGAGGCCGAATCGGTCTACTACATGGTGCCCGGGATCGTGGCCGTGCTTCTGACGATGATCACGGTAATGCTGACCTCCATGGCGATCGTCCGGGAGCGGGAGATGGGAACCCTGGAGCAGGTCATGGTCACGCCGATATCGACTCCGGCTTTCATACTGGGAAAAACGATTCCATTCGCCGTGTTGGGCTTCGTGGAGATGTCGCTGGCTCTGGCGGTCGGAATCCTCTGGTTCGGCATTCCCTTCGCCGGCTCCTGGCCCCTGCTTTACGGCTTGTCGCTGGTGTATCTATTCACCACGCTGGGAATGGGGATCTTCGTCTCCACAATCACGAGCACGCAGCAGCAGGCGATGTTCTTCGCGTGGTTCTTTATCATCTTCGCCATCATGACATCCGGATTCTTCGCTCCGATCGAGAACATGCCTCCGGTAGTGCAGCATATGACCTACGCGAATCCCCTGAGGTTCTTCATGCGGATCGTCCGCGGCATCATGATGAAGGGGGCGGGAGTAAACACCCTCTATCGTGACATCGCCGCGATGGTGCTCTACAGCGCCGCCATATTCTCGTTGGCCCTTATGAGATTCTCCAAGCGCCACAGGTGACGGTTTTCCGCGGAAAGGCATGGAAAATAGAAACGGCCGGGCGCCGCGCGATTCGCGCGGCAACCGGCCGTTTGGCGGTCGATGTCCCGATTCTCAGCCAGCGCTGCTCTGTTCCGCAGCCTTCTTGAGCTTCTCGTTCGCCATGATGGCGAGTTCCACGCGGCGGTTTTGCTGCCGGCCCTCGTCTGTGTCGTTCGTCGCGATGGGCTGGGATTCGCCGTATCCCATCACGGTGAAGCGTGACGGGTCGACGCCGAGCCCGGCGAGATAGTTCTCGACCGATTGGGCACGTTGCCTCGAGAGCTCGAGGTTGTGCTCGTCGGAGCCCGTCGCGTCGGTGTGCCCCTCCACGAGGATGTTCGTGTCCGGGTACTTGTTGAGGATAGCGGCCATCTTGTCGAGGTTCGTCTTCGCCTCCGGCCTGAGGACCGCCTTGTCGACGTCGTAGAGGATTCCCGAATCGAATGTGATCTTGATGCCCTCCCCGACGCGCTCGATCTTGGCGCCCTCGATGTCTTTCTGCATCTCTTCGGCCTGCTTGTCCATATAGTTGCCGATGTAGGCCCCGGCGGCGCCGCCCACCGCCGCCCCGAGGATGGCCCCGAGCGCCGTGTGGCCGGTTTGCTTGCCGATGATCGCGCCGACGGCGGCGCCTGCGCCCGCCCCGATCGCCGTGCCCTTCGTGGTTCTGTTCAGGCTCGCGCATCCGACGGTTCCCGCGAGGAATGCGAGAATAACGGCAAAGACGATTAGACGTTTCATGCGGTCCCTCCTTTGTTGAGTCGGCATCCATAATGGATGAATGTGTCCCGGCAAGTCAAGGTCTAACGATGTGGCCGGCCTCCCCGGTAACGAGTTGCGCCTGGCAAAACCTGATTTTATTGGCGCGTGACGCGTCGCCGAAGCATATTAATCGCCGGAGAAAGGGGACATAATGAAGCTCGCGCTAATGGGTATTTCCAATTCGGGCCGCACGACGATTTTCAACGGCCTTACCGGGCAAGATGCAGCGACGGCATGCTATGCCGGAGCTGAAACGAAACCCAACGTGGCCGTCGTCAAGGTGCCGGACCACCGTATCGATCAGCTCGCTTGTGTATTCAAGCCGAAGAAGATCACTTATGCCACAGTTGAATACATGGACTATCTTGGATTGACCAAGGGGGACGCCGAACAGAATGGAAAGGTCATCGATTTTCTGAAGAATGCCGACGCGCTCGTATACGTGCTCCGCGGTTTCGACGATGAGCACGTGGCGCATCCACTCGGCGGGGTCGATCCGGTGCGCGACTTCGATACTCTCGAAACAGAGTTGCTGATCTTCGATCTCGATCTGACCGAAAAGAGGCTGCTGCACATGGAGGAGGCCGCGAGACGCGGCAAGCCGCCGCATAAAGATGAACGCTCGGCCGTCCTCGCGTGCAAGGAAACCCTGGAGAAGGGAATGCCCCTGCGCTGCATGGAATTCGACGAAACGCAGAAGCTGGCCCTGAAGCATCTCACCTTCATCTCGAGCCTGCCCGTAATGGCGGTGATCAACGTGGCCGAGTGCGATCTCAAGAGCGAGAGAAGCTCCGCCTGGCAGGAGGCGATCCGCGAAAGGACCGGCCGGTTCACGCTCGACCCAATGACTCCGATCGTTCTTTCAGGCAAGAGCGAGATGGAGATCGCACGCCTCCCCCGCGAGGAAGCGGCTGAGTTTCTGAAGGATCTCGGAGTCGACGTTTCGGCGCGCGAACGTATGATCAAGGAATCCTACCAGATGCTCGGGCTGATCTCGTTTCTGACGGTCGGAGAAGACGAGGTCCGGGCCTGGACAATACGGAATGGCACTGAAGCGCGAACGGCCGCGGGAAAGATCCACACGGACCTCGAAAGAGGTTTCATCCGCGCGGAGGTTGTCTCCTACGATGACTTCATCGGCGTCGGAAGCCTGGCCGCCGCGCGCGCGAAAGGGTTGCTGCGTCTCGAGGGAAAGACGTACATCGTTCGGGACGGCGACATCATCGACTTCAGATTCAGCGTATGAGCCGCCTCGCCGGCGCTCCCATCGTGCCTGCAGGACCACCGCAGAATTAACTAATTGACAAAAGCTCGTCCTGGTGGGATAATCAACCCAATAGCGGCAAATTATTCGTTCAACATAAGTAGAAAATCCAAGAGCGGAATGCGCGTGCCCGCTTCTGAAGGCGGCACCTGCAAGTAGTTCGTATCCAACGGGAGCATCCGGAGAAGGGATTATGCTGTCGGCCGGGGACTATTCCGTCAGAAAATCATATCTTTTCGTCGTTGTCATTCTGTACCTTCTGGCGGGAATATTCCTCCTGAGATTTTTCCGCTATTGGATAAATCCGGACGCGACTTCGTACATATCGATCGCCGAGAAGTATATTCGCGGCGACGTTTGGCACGCCGTCAACGCGTTCTGGGGGCCGCTCGTGTCCTGGCTGCTGATGCCGTTCATCGCATTCGGCGCGTCCCCGGCCCTGGGCGCGAAAATGCTCTCGCTATGCATAGGAGTGTTCGCGATAGCGAGCATTCATTGTCTATCCAGGCGCTTCGAGATATCGGATTCGCAGCGGCTGCTGTCGCTCCTCTTCCTGTTGCCGACGTTCCTCTTCTTCACGCTTTACGATTTTACGCCGGATCTTCTCCTGGCGAGCTTTCTCGCCTTTTATCTCTATGTATTGCTCGACCGCGATTATCCCCGGAGCGCTCGGCAGGGCGCCGCGTGCGGAATATTCGCGGCCCTCGCGTATCTGTCGAAGGCTTACGCGCTGCCTTTCTTTGTTCTGCATTTCGCCCTCTGCAACGCTTTCGTCTATATCAAGGGCGACCGTCAAAAACGGCGCCTGGTCCTGCGGAGCTGTCTGCTGGGATATGCCGTTGCCATCGCCATAAGCGGCATCTGGATAGGATGCTTCAGCGCGAAATACGGGCGATTCATATTCTGCAGCGCCGGGAAATATAACCACGAACGCCTGGGTTTCGCGGAGAGAGGACTTCCGCCGATTTACAAGCGCTTCCTGGTGCCGCCGAACGAGACGGCCACTCACGCATGGGAGGATCCGAATTATATCCGTCTGAAATCCTGGAGCCCGCTCCAATCAGTGCAGGCCTTCAAGTATCAGATCGGCATGGTGCGTTCGGCGATCGTCCTGTCCATAATGGCGTACAACTGGTTCTCGTTGTTCTCAATTGCCATCCTGGCGGTGATGCTCGTCAGCCTGTGTACGCAAGCGGGAGAGAGCATGGTCGCACAGCGAACAGACTTGTTTTCGATGCTGGCCATCGGCATATATAGCTGTGGATTCCTGCCGCTCGGGATAGTGCAGGAGAGGTACATGTTGATCTGCGATTTTCTGCTGGTTCTTCTGGGGGTGCAGCTCATCGCGGCGGCGCAGCGCGGCAAGCATCTGAGTGAAAAGAGAAAGGCCGCGATCCTCGTGCTGCTTCTCATTTCTTTCTGCGTCATGCCGGCTCGGGCTTTGAAGAAACACGCGAATGAGGGCAGGTCGTCCTACCTCATGAGCGTCCGATTAACCGATGAATGCCATATCAAGGGAGATATCGTCTCGAACGCGAATTATGCGGACATGCTGCAAGTCGCGTTCTGGACCGGGAACAGATACTTCGGCATATTGGACGATAGCATTCCGGAGCCCCAGCTCCTCGACACGCTGCGGACGCACAATATCGCCTATTACTTCTTGTGGAGCGCGTCCGACACGGCTCTGAGCCTTCCCGGCTATGTGGAGTCGACATTGAGCGGGGTGCCGGATCTGAGAATCTACGCCATCCAGGCGCCGAATCCTCCCGCCCCCTTACTGATCGGCCACCACCGCAGTCCCGGCCGCCTCTATCCGCGTCGCCTGCGAACCCATAT
>JAQTVX010000065.1 GCA_028706585.1 Candidatus Krumholzibacteriia bacterium
GCGGCATGGAGGTCGTCGACACGATCGAGGCGGGCGCCGCGTTCACCGTCAAGGTCATCGAGTAGCGCTCTTGGCGAGCTCTCCGAGCACCTTGCGGTGCGCCTCGAATGCGATCGGCGGCAAACACCCGAGTGGAAAAAAGCGGACGTCCTCGGCGTCGTCCCCGGCTCTCATCGCCCCTCCCGTGACGCGGGCCCGAAATACGAGGAGAAGCGCGTTTCCCCGCGGATCGTCGAAGCACGATTCAGCCGCGCAGAGACAGTCGATCTCTACCTCGAGCCCCGTTTCCTCGAGCATCTCGCGGACGGCGGCGGCCCTCACGTCTTCATCGTACTCGATGAACCCCGAAGGCATCGTCCAGAGCCCCTTGAACGGATCGAACCGCCGCCTGACGAGCAGCACCCGGCCGCCATCGACGATGAGTAGCCCGGCCGCCGGGGCGGGATTGCGGTAGTGGATGAAGCCACACGAGGGGCAGATCATCCTTGCGTGGACCCCCTCGCGCGAACGCTCGAGCGGTGTCGCGCAGAGGGGGCAGAAGAGGAATTCAGCGCTCATCTTCTCGCTTGATAGCTCATGACCCACTGGCGCCACTCGCGATCCATTGAGTCAAAATCCTTCTTGTAGACGTTCTTGAACACCGCGTCGAAGGAGCTCGGTGTCTCGACGCCATTCGAATCCTTGTAGAGCTTCATGAACTTGTCGATGCCCTCGCGATCTATGAGCCAGATGCCGAACGAGCCCCAGCCGGGAATGGCAATCTCCATGCCGAGATCGTTCATTTCCTTGATCCTGAAGACATTGTAGAGCGGCGGAAGTTGCTGCTGGGCGATGAGCTCCTTGGCGATCAGGTGTATGTCCCTTCCCTGCAGCGATCCGAGCACGTAGTATACAGCCCCCTCGGCGAGCCCCAACGGAGGATACCCGAGAGGCGCGAGAAGCATGTGGACCATTTCGTGATCCTTGAAGCTCTCGGTCGTGTGGAACTCTCTTTTCCCGTAGCTCCTGAGCTCGTGTTTGTTTTTTACGGATTCCAGCTCCTGCAACTTCTCCACGCTGGTATAGTAGTAGTAGCCGACCTTGCCTTCCGTTTTGAGACGGAGCTTCTTGACGCAGTCCTTTACGAACGCGTTCTCCTTATCGATCGCTCCCTGAGGAAACGGACAGCTATCGAGGTAGTAATAGTCCACGTATTTCGTGCGGATCTCTTTCCATGGAATAGGCTTCTCGAGTGTGGCCTCGAAGTCGTCGAAGAAGATACTGCCGGACATCTCGCAGACGAGACCGAAATCGGCGTATTGGGCGTTCTTCGGAATCTCGACGCGTTTCTCGAACCGGCGCCACTCGTTCGTTCCGATCTGATAAGGTGTGTACACATCGGCATACTGGCGATCCTGCAGGCGCTTGCCGTCCTTGTCGAAGAAGCGCACGAAAATATTGGATCTCTCCATCTGCCCGCGGCTTTTCTGAAGGTCACGCGTCTTGATCTCGGCTGAGAACGACAGGCGATATCTCGGAGCCACGCGATGGCGCTGCACAAGGATCATCCATCGATCGGAGTTGAACGCGCCCCGCAGATAGAACGAGGCCTCCCCGCTCTTCTTTTCCTTGAGCGACTTGCCATAGAGATTCATCCGCTCCCCATAGCCATCCAAGTATTGGAGCTGCCATCCCTCCGGGACGGCTCCTTTCCAATTCTCGAACGACGGGTTCTCGATGATGTTCACGCCGACGGGAACATTCACGGGCTCTTCATTTTTCGCCTTTTCGCCGCAGCCCTCCGCCTGGAGCATAAGAGCAAGCAGCACCGCGACGAATGCCAGCCTGTTGATCATTCGTTCCTCCTGTGTCTATTCATATGGTTCGCCGCCTCCTCGGGCGCTGAACATCTATTATACCCCTACTTCTCCGATTTCTCCTTGCCGAAATCCCGCCAGCGCTCCGCCATGTCGAGAAGGCGGTCCTGCACGATGCGATTCACCGTGCCGCTCGAGTACTTGCCCGTCTTCGAAGGTTTCCCGCCGGGAAGCCCAGTGAGAATTGCCATTCCCTCGTCGACCGTTCGGATCGGATATATATGGAATTTCTTCTGCGCGACGGCCTCGACCACGTCATCGGCGAGCATGAGATCGGCGACGTTCTGCCCCGGAATGATGACCCCTTCGGTTCCCTTGAGGCCCCGCGCCTTGCACACGCGGAAGAAGCCCTCGACCTTCTCGTTCACACCGCCGATCGGCTGGATCTCGCCCTTCTGGTTGATCGAGCCGGTTACGGCGACGTCCTGTCTGAGCGGAATCTCGCCGATGCTCGATAGGATCGCGTAGAGCTCCGTCGAGGAGGCGCTGTCGCCGTCCACGCCGCCGTAGGACTGCTCGAAGCACAGGCTCGCGCTCATGGCGAGCGGGTGCGCCTGCCCGTACCGTCCCCGCAGAAATCCCGAGAGGATGAGCACGCCCTTGTTGTGCGTGCGCCCGCTCATGTCCGCCTCGCGCTCGATGTTGATGACCCCGGCGTTGCCGAGGGACGTGCGCGCCGTGATGCGGGACGGCTTCCCGAACATGTAATCCCCGAGATCGTACACGGAGAGGCCGTTCACCTGCCCGATCACCGAGCCGACCGTGTCGATCATTATCGTTCCCTCGTCGATGCGCTCCTGGATCTTGTCCTCGAGCAGGTTAAGGCGCTCATTCCGGCTCCTGATCGCCATGCGCACGTGCTTGCCCGTGACGAAACCGTTCCCTTCCTCGCGCGCGTTGTAATCGCTTTCACGAATGACGTCGGCGATTTCGCTGAACCGCGTCGAGAGCTTGCCCTGGCGGCCCGCCAGCCGCACGCCGTGCTCGACGACGGCGGCGACGCCCGAGCGGTCGAATGCCTTCAGGTGCTCCTTGCTGCCGAGCGCCTTGATGAAACCGGCGTACTGCTTGATGACGCCGTTCGAATTCTTGACCTCGCGGTCGAACTCGGCCTTGATCTTGAAGATCTTCTGGAAATCCTCGTCGTACGAGAACAGGAGAGAATAGAGCTCGTCGTCCCCGATGAGCACGATCTTGACCTTGAGCCGCATCGCCTCGGGCTTCATCGCCGACGACCCCATGATGCTCCACGGATCGTAGCTCTGGATCAGCGCCTCGTTGCTCTTGAGCGTTCGCTTGAGGCTCTGCCATACGCCGGGCTCGGTGAACACGTCGAGCGCGTTCAGAACGAGGTAGCCGCCGTTGGCACGGTGGAACGATCCCGCGCGGATGTTCATGTGGTCGGCCCTTGAGACGCCTCCGAAAACGATATCGCGCTCGATTGCGCCGAAGAGGTTCCGGAAGTTCGGAAAGTTCTCGATGATGACGGGGGGAGCCTTTGTTTCGGAATTATCTACGACTACGTTCACGCGGAACTCCCTGAAGGGATCCTCCCTCTCACCCGGCTCGGTCTCCGCGGCCGGCTGCTGCGGGGCGCCGGCTTCCTCCGGCGAACGGAAAAGGTCCAGTTTCTGCATGAGAGCATCTTCGACGTCCTCGAGCTCGCGCGCGAGCGCCTCATTCTGATACTTCCGATCTATCTCCTGAATAAGATCGTGGATTACCGGACGCACCGTGTCGAAGTCGAACTCCTCTAGGATCCGGTTCGCCTCGCGCTCCAGGTCCTTGACCTGAAGGTACACGCTCTGCATCTGCTCGGAGAGCTTTTCGGCGGATTCTTCGTACTGCTTGACCTTTTCCTTCGAGAGCTTTCCCTCCTCGGCGAGCTTTTCGATCTGCGGGAGATTGACGGGATTGCCATCGACGACCGGCATGATCTCGGGTTTGATGATCGGACCTACCTGTATCCGAACCATCGTGAATCCCTCGCCGGCGATGCTTTTCTCGAATTTCGAGATGATGTCCTTCTGCTTCACCTGATATTCTTCGACGAGCTTCTTCCGCTTGTCCTTGTAGTAATCGCTCCGAAAGAGGGACGGAATCTTGCTCATAAGCTCCGCGATGAGCCGGTTCATATCGGCGATGAGATGGATGCCTCCTCCCGCCTCCAGCTCTATGCATCGCGACATGTTCGGGTCCTTGAAGTTGTTCATGTAGCAGACGTCCGGCGGGATGGGACCCTTCTTCTCGAGGCGTTCAAGAAGGTGCTTGATCGTAGTCGTCCTGCCCGTTCCAGCGAGACCCGTGATGAAGATGTTGTATCCCCGGTGCTCCAGCTTGAGCCCCATCTTTATTGCACCGAGCGCCCGGTCCTGGCCGATGATGTCCTGGCAGGGCTTGATATCGTCGGTCGTCTTGAAGTCGAAAAGCGCCATCGGGCAGCGCCACCGCAGCTTCGCCGGCGACAGCTCGCCTGAGCGCACCGTTTTCTTCATGGCCGGTCCTCCGGTAGAATGGTGTTTGCTTTTCGATCCAGAGCCGTTGTCATTTCACCCGTTTCACGATGATGGCGGTCGCGTCGTCGCGCCACTTTTCGCTCGAGCCATACTTGTAGACTTCAGTAAAGAGTTTCTCAACGATCGAGAAGGCGGTCCCGTTCCGTTCCTTCCTGACGAACTCGATGAGGCGCTCGCCGCCGAACGGCTCGCCCTTCGCGTCCTCGCGCTCGACGAGCCCGTCTGTATAGAACGCCAGGACATCCCCGACGTTCAAAAAGGCGAAGCCGCGCTTGAAGGTGGTATCGGCGATCGGACCCAGGATCGTCCCTCCGACCGTGAGCCGCTGAACATCCGATTCCATGATGAGAAACGGAGCATTATGGCCAGCATTCACGTACACGAACGTCCCGTTCTGCTCCAGCTCCCCATAGACAAGGGATATGAATCGCGACGAGAGAAAACTGCCGTTTATCACGCGGTTCAGCTTCGCGAACAGGGCCGATATCTTGAGCTCCCGCTCGACCCCCATCCTGAGTCCCGTGATGACGTCCCGCGCCATCAGCGCGGCCGGCAGCCCGTGACCGCTCGCGTCTCCGATCGCGAGACCTATCATCTTGCTGTCGAACATGTGATAATCGTAGAGGTCGCCGCCGACCAGCTCCGCCGCCATCGACCGCCCCGAAATATCGTAGCCGTCGAAGACGGGATCCTGCTTCGGCAAGAGGCTCTTCTGAATCTCGTACGCCTCCTGGAAAACCACACCGAAGCTGCGGGTCGATCTGATGTAGTTGAGCGTGTTGCGGACCGAGTTCAGGCAGAGCTCGAGGAGCTCGCGCTCCCACCCCGCTCCGAGCCTGAACACCATGAGAAACTGGTTTTCCTCGCCCAGGACGACCGCGACGCTGTTGGCGCCCCACGGCGGCGAGACCGAATCGCTGTAAATATAGGACTTGTGCTCGACGGCGAGAGCGATTGCCTGATCGCTCCGGGGGATCGAGAGCGGCCACGGCTCGCCCGCATCGACGACCGCTTCCTTGACCTTCTCGTACGACATGCCCCTCCGCCGATAGAGGCAGCCGCTCCGGATCTTGAGATCGGCTCCGAATGACTGAGTGAGCTCGTCGAGCACGAGCATATTGAGATCCTTCGCGCTCGCCTTGCCGATCTTGGCGAGGAGCGAGTCCAGTTTGCGGTAAAATGCCTTCGGCTGAAACTCTTTCGTTTCCATTAGGTTCGTCCTCTATTCATGGCTTTCGCTCGCAGGAAAGAAGATAAAGCATCAGCGGCGCTCCGCGCAACGCTTCTTTGGCCGCCCGGGCGGAACTGCGACCGAGATCGGGGCGCCGATTCAGGTCGAGCATTCGCTGCGCAGCGCGCCGATTTTGCCTTTGCACCCCCGCCGATCGATAATATAATGAAAAGGTCAAGGTGCGTGCATCACTGCTCCCGAGAGAAGGGCGGCGACGAAGATGCTCGATAGAAGAAAGTTCCTGCTCGGCCTCGCGGCGGGTACCGCCGGGCTCCTCGTTTCCAAGGGGAAACTCCCCGCCTTCCCCCTGCCGAAATCCGACAAGACGGGCGGCGACGAAAAAACCCGCAGCGCCGAAAAACACTCCATGTCCGTCGTCAAGGGCGCCGATCCAGCTCTGGCTACGCGAAAGGCCATCGAGCTCATCGGCGGGATGGGCTCGTTCGTATCCCGGGGCGACGTCGTTCTCGTCAAGCCGAACATAGGATGGGACCGCGTGATCGAGCAGGCCGCGGATACGAATCCGGCCGTGGTCGCCGCTCTCGTCGCCATGGCCCTCGAGGCCGGGGCGAAGAAGGTATTCGTGGCGGACAATCCCTGCAACGACCCGCGCCGGACGTATAAGCGGAGCGGCATCATGGACGCCGCGAAGGCGGCGGGAGCCGAGGTCCGCTACATCGAGGACCGGGATTACGTGAAAATGAACCTGGGCGGCGAGGTGCTGAAAGACTGGCTCGTCTATCGCGACGCGGTCGATGCGGACAAGATCATCAACGTCCCCATCGCGAAGCACCACGGACTCGGAGGCATCACGCTCTCGATGAAGAATCTCATGGGCATAACGGGCGGGGCGAGGAACCTCATGCACCAGAGGCTTCCCGAGAGCATCGTGGATCTCACCGCGTTCTTCAAGCCGGAGCTAACCGTGCTGGACGCGGTGCGCATTCTCAAGGCGAACGGCCCGCAGGGCGGCAGCACGAACGACGTCGCCAAGCTCGACACGGTCGCAGCGAGCGCCGATCCGGTACGCATCGAAGCATTCGGCGTGACGCTGTTCGGGAAGAAGTCCGGCGATTTCCCGATGATCTCGATCGGCGAGAAACGGGGGCTCGGCACGAGCGATTTCATGGGCGCCGGATTCGTCGAGGTCGACATCGGATAATATGAAGAATCTCCGACGGACGTCTCAGATACTCATTTTCATTCTCTTCGTCTATCTATTCATACAGACCGAGTACAAGGGCAGAAACGAGCTCGGGCTCCCCGTGAGGCTGTTCCTCGACTTCGATCCGCTTGTCGCGCTGAGCGCGCTTCTGGCCTCGCACGCGGCGCGCTCGATCTTTCTTCTCTCGCTCATCACCGTCGCGCTCACGATCTTCCTCGGACGCTTCTTCTGCGGCTGGGTCTGCCCGCTCGGAACGATTCACACGGCGCTCGGCGCCCTCCGCATGCGCGGCCTCAAGCCGAACCACCCCGAGGGGAGATACCCGAAGCTGCGCCCGCTGAAATACTATATCCTCGTATTCATCATCGTAGCCGCGCTCTTCGGCTGGAACGCGGCGGGATATCTCGATCCGATCTCGCTCGCGATCCGCTCTCTCGCGATCGGGTACAATCCCGCGATCAACAAGATCGCCCGTTCCGTGCTCGATGCGGGGGTCGCGCTCCACGTGCCGGTCTTGAGCCCCGCGATGGATGCGCTCTATACGAAAATGACCGGCACGGTCCTCGCCTTCGAGCAGCCGGTGTTCAGGCAGACGCTTTTCATAGGGCTCATATTCACGGCGATCCTCGCTCTCAATGCGCTCGCGCCGCGATTCTGGTGCCGTTACCTCTGCCCGCTCGGCGCGCTCCTCGGCCTCATCGGCCGGAAGCAGTGCGCGGCGCGCGTCGAGAACGACAAAGACAAATGCATCTCCTGCGGGAAATGCGTCGTCTCATGCCAGGGGGACGCGACGCCTTTCCCGCCGGGGGAATGGGCCGGCGCTGAATGCCTCGTCTGCTACAACTGCCGCGAGGTCTGCCCGGCGGATGCGATCTCGATCCGCGCAACGACGCGGAAAACGGGGGACGGCAACGTGGATCTCGGGCGCCGCAGACTGCTCGCGAGCGGTGTGGCGGCGCTCCTCATCGCTCCGGCGCTGGGCACGGTGGTGCAGCGCAAGCGCACTAGCCCGCTCCTCATCCGGCCGCCCGGCGCGCTCCCGGAGCAGGAATTCCTCAGCCGCTGCGTGAAGTGCGGAGAGTGCATGAAGGTGTGTCTCACAAACGGGCTTCATCCGACTCTCGCGGAGGCAGGATTCGAGGGGCTCTGGACTCCGATCCTGGTGCCCAGGCTCGGCTACTGCGAGTACAACTGCAACCTCTGCTCGCAGGTCTGCCCTACGGGCGCCATCCGTCCCGTGAGCGTGGCGGAGAAACAAAAGATCCACATCGGACTCGCCTTCGTCGACAAGAACCGCTGCCTCCCTTACGCGTTCGGCCGCAACTGCATCGTGTGCGAAGAGCACTGTCCGACGCCCGAAAAAGCGATAACGTTCGTCGAGGAGCGTGCGATCGGCGAGAATGGCGAGAGCATCATGCTCAAGAAGCCAGTCGTTAATCCAGACCTCTGTATCGGCTGCGGCATCTGCGAGACCAAGTGCCCAGTAGTCGATAGGCCCGCGATCTACGTCACCGCGGTCAACGAGAGCCGCTCGGAGGAGAACCAGTTGTTCCTGAGTATCTAGTCCTCACGTTGCGAGCGCGGTGATGTGCTCCTCGACCGATTCCACGAGCGCCTGAATATCGTATCCACCTTCGAGGAGCGAGACGATTCTCCCCTTGCAATGTTTCTCGGCGCTCGCCTTGAGAAGCACCGTCATCGTCCGGAACGCGGAGGTAGTGAGAACCGTGGAGGAGAGCGGGTCGTCCTCGTGGCCGTCGAATCCCGCCGAGATGAGGATAAACTCCGGCTTGAAGTCATCGAGCGCCGGAATGATGCAGGTGCGAAACGCGGCGAGATAATCGCTGTCCCCGGCGCCGGCGCCCATCGGAAGATTTATCGTGTAGCCCTCCCCCTTCCCCGTTCCGGTAGTGCTCGAGTTCCCGGTGCCCGGATAGTGCGGATACTGGTGGAGGCTGATGTAGAGCACGCGGTCGTCGTCGATGAACGTTCGTTCGGTGCCGTTCCCGTGATGAACGTCCCAGTCGACGATCGCGACGCGCTCGAGCCCTTCCGCCTCGATGAGGTGCGCCGCCGCGATCGCGATATTATTGAAAATGCAGAATCCCATCGCGCGGTTACGTTCGGCGTGGTGCCCCGGCGGCCGCACGCAGCAGAACGCCGACGAGATCTTCCCGTCGAGAACGAGACTGGCCGCCTGCACACCCGCGCCCGCTGCGTGAAGGGCCGCCGCAGGCGACGCCTTCGTCGCCACCGTATCGCCCCAGTCCAAGATGACGGCCTCGTCGATATCGAGCGAGAGGATCGCCTTCACGTATTCGTGATCGTGCACGCGCTCGATCCACTCGATCTTCGCAGGCTCCGCCTCGATGAAGAGAAGCGATGAGGCGATGGGGCTCTTCTTGATCCGCTTGAGAATGGCTTCGACGCGCTGGGGACATTCGACATGGCTGTAGCCCTCGAGATGCTTCGTGAAGAGCTCGTGCCAGATGACACCAATCATGGTTCACCTTTCTGTATCTCCCCCGTCATCGGAACGAATCGCACGCCGATCAGCGACCTTCTCTCTGCGCTCGCGCCCTTGCGCGTGACGAGCTC
>JAQTVX010000066.1 GCA_028706585.1 Candidatus Krumholzibacteriia bacterium
CGATTTCAGCCTATGAAGAACCGGATAGATCAACGGGTAAAAGAAGAAGATCGCGAGGCCGAGCCTGCCCGCTGCTGTCCTGAGCGGATCGCGGCGGCGCCGGTGCGCGTCCTCGTGGAGCAGAATAGCGCGCAGCTGCTCCTCCGGAAGATCGCGAACGAGATCCTCCGGAACGACTATGCGCGGCCGCACGAGCCCGCCGACCGTGGGCATGACGAAGGCCCCGCTAACGAGCACGCACTCGCGGGGAATCCCTGCTCCATCGAGAGCTCCTCCGAGCCTCCCGGCTAGCGCAGGCTCCAGCGCGGCGAGCGGGATGCCGCTCTGCCGCCGTACGCGCACGGCATCGATGATGAGGCGCGCGATGAAATATAGAAAGAATGCCGCCCACACGGCCGTCGCCGCGACTATCGCATACGACAGAGCCGAACCGAGGACCGGCGTGCCGCCACTGGCGATCGGATATAGAACCGTGACGATCGGCTGCAGCGCGAGAGCCCCTGCCCGATCAACCCCTTGCGGCCCGCCCCCGGCCGCGCGGTAGAGCGCGTCCGCGGCTCCGCCGAAAAACGAGAGGGGCAGGAATATCTTCAAGAGCCCTATACCCCATAGCGTGTGGCTTACACGCGACGGGGCGCCCCGCAGGACGCGCTCGATGACGAGCAGCAGAGCGAGGATCAGTGTCGTCTGCCAGAGGTGAACGATCATGCCGTGCCAGAAGCCGTAGAGCATGTTCATGCGCCTTTCCTCCCTTCGCCCCGTTTCGCCCCGCGCCGGGACCCGCGTTCCCTCTCGAGCTCGTCTTCGCTCGCGCGCAGATCCTCGACGGAAAGCTCGTCCATATCGGCGAGGTGCGAGACCAGCTCCGGCGCCGCTCCGTCGAACAGGCCGTCGAGAAGGCGCCGTATCTCCTTGCGGATTATTCCTGAGGCCGGGACGTCGCTTCGGTACACCCACGCCTTCCCCTCGAGGCGCACGCGCCGCACGGCGCCCTTTTCCTCGAGGCGCTCGAATATCTTGCGCACGGTCGAGTAGCTCGGCGCCTTCGGCAGGTCGCCGTGAACCTCCCGTATCGTCGCCTCCCTGCGGGCCCAGAGCCTTCTCAGGCACTGGAGCTCGAAGCGGGAAAGATCGGGCAGCTTTCGTTCCATGACTCCTCCATTTTACCCTTCCGAACAATCTGCTACACGTGTCGCACTTGTAATATGCGACACTCGTCGCGGTTTGTCAAGGGGATGGGCGAACATATTTTTGAGATTGCAGTATGTCAGAATTTATGAGACGATTGCGTTCGCCTTTTTCCCCAATTTCGGTTCTAAAAAACGTTCCGCCCGCACCTTTAGATCGAGAGGTGAACGTATGATCAAACGAGTCGCTATTGTGGGCATCGGGACGACCGGCTTCAGGCCCATCACGCCCGATGTCTCCTACCGGGAGCTCATCTTCGAGGCTGCCCGGAAGGCTTACACCGACGCCGGAATCGAGCCGAGCGAGATCGGCGGATTCATCACGGCGGCCGAGGATTTCCTCGAGGGATATAGCATCTGCGACGAGTACTGCCCGGATCAGATCGGCGCGGTCCTGAAACCCACGCAGACTATCCCCGGCGATTTCATCCAGGCGCTCGCGACCGGCTACATGATGATCATGACCGGCGCATTCAAGACCGTCGCGATCGAGGCGCACAGCAAGGCCTCGAACGTGAAGAACATCGACGAGCTGATGGGCTTCGCCTTCGACCCGGTCTACAACCGGCCGCTCCGCGAGACGCCGCACGCGATCGCGGGGCTCGAGATGACCCGATACATGTTCGAGACCTGCACCTCCGCGGAGCAGTGCGCGAGGGTCGTCGTCAAGAACAAGGGCAACGCCATGCGGAATCCTTACGCGGCCTTCGGCGCGGACATCGCCGAGAAAGACGTTCTGAATTCCGATCCCATATCTCTTCCGCTTCATCGCCTCGACATCGCTCCCCACGCGGACGGCGCCGTCGTCGCGGTGCTGGCGGACGGGGAAACGGCGCTCGCGCTCTCGGAGACGCCTATATGGATCGAGGGGCTCGGATGGTGCACCGACACGCCGACCCTCGAGATGCGCGACTGGGGCGAAGCGGCATACGCCCGCCTCGCCGCCGAGATGGCCTACAAGATGGCCGGCATCGCGAACCCCGCCGGCATGATCGATTTCGCGGAAATCAACGACGAATACTCGTTCAAGGAGCTCCAGCACATGGAGGCACTGAAGCTCTGCAGGCCCGGCGAAGCGGGCCACCTGCTCGAGAGCGGCGCGACGAGCTACGCGGGGGATATCCCCATCAACGTTTCCGGCGGCGCGCTCGGCGTCGGCCACCTCTTCGAGGCGTCCGGCGCTCACAAGATCCTTGAGCTCGTCGAGCAGCTCCGCGGCGAGGCCGGCGCGCGGCAGATTCCCGACGTGAACATCGGCCTCGCGCAGGTCTGGCGCGGCGTTCCGACCGCGACGGGAGCGGTCGCCATCCTTTCGAACATGTAGGAGGTCTCTTGCAATGGGAATGAGGAAAGTAGCAATCGTTGGAGCCGGCATCACGAAATTCGTGCGCCGCGCGCAGGAGACGGGCAAAGAGCTTTCCTGGCAGGCATCGAAGATGGCTCTCGACTCCTGCGGCCTGACGCTCGACGACGTCGACATGGTGACGCTCGGCACGGCCCCCGACGCCTTCGACGGCGTCCACATGAAGGGAGAGTACCTCGCGGACGGCGCCGGCGGCTGCCGCAAGCCGTACATGCGCCACTACGTGGGCGGAGGCACGGGGGTATTCAGCCCGATCCACGGATGGTTCCACGTGGCGAGCGGCATGGCCGACATCTGTCTCGTCGTAGCCGAGGAGAAGATGTCGAGCTGCCACCCGCATCCGCAGGGCGCGTTTCTGACGATATTCGACCACACGACGGAGCAGCCCCTGAAGCCCACGCTCATCTGGATCTTCGCCCTCGAGATGAACCGCTACATGCAGGCATACGGTCTCTCCAAGGCGGACATCGCGCGCGTTTCGGTCAAGAACAAGGGCAACGCCCTCGACCATCCCTCGGCCCAGGTAGCCGAAAAGATCACGGTCGAGGACGTGCTCGCGAGCGAAACGCTCTGCTGGCCGGTCAACAGGCTCGACATCAGCCCCGCCTCGGACGGCGCGGCCGCGGTCGTGCTCGCGAGCGAGCGCGTAGCGCGGCGCCTGACCGACAAGCCCGTCTGGATCGACGGGGTAGGCTTCTCGATCGACACGGCCTACTGGGGGACGCGCGATCTGTCATATCCGCGCTACGTCGAGACGGCCGCGCGGATGGCGTACGACATGGCCGGGATCAAGGAGCCTGCGAAGGAGATCCATATCGCCGAGCCGTACGATCCGTTCGATTACAAGGAGCTTCATCACATGGAGGGCCTCATGCTCTGCCCGCGCGGAGAGGCGGCCCGCCTGACGGCCGAGGGCTACACGGCGCGCGACGGCAATCTTCCGATATGCCCCTCGGGCGGCGCGCTCGGCGTGGGAAACCCGATCGCGGCCACCGGGCTCATGAAGGTGATAGAGATCTTCCTTCAGCTCCGCGGAGAGGCGGGCAAGCGGCAGGTGCCGGGCAAGCCCACCTGCGGCCTCGCGCAGGCGTGGGGAGATCTCATGCAGATGGGAACGGTCATCGTACTGAGAAGCTGATAGAGAAGGAGCGCTAAACATGGAGCTGGAAAAATACAAACTCGGAGGGACGCACCTCAAGTCCTCCGACTTCGAGAAGGGCAAGGTGCTCACAACCGCGTGGCAGCCGAATCTCGCCTACACGTGGGACAACGGCGTCGCCATCGGGCGCTACCTCGACGAGCTCAAGAACGGACGCATCATCGCGCGCGTGTGCCACGAGTGCCACCGCATCATGCTCCCGCCGCGCATGTTCTGCGAGCTCTGCTTCCGCCCGACCGATGAGTGGATGTACGTCCAGGACACCGGCGTCGTGTCCACCTTCAGCGTCGCCCGCGTCAACTGGGACGCCTCGCGCCGCGGCCCGAAGGAGCCGCCCCTGCTCCCCGCCGTCATCGAGATCGACGGGGCCACGAAAGGCATGGGCATCCTGCACATGCTCGGCGAGGTCGATCCCGACGACATCAAGGCCGGGATGAAGGTGCGCGCCGTATGGAAGAAAAGCGAAGATCGCACGGGTGCGATCACGGACATTCTCTACTTCAAACCGCTCCGCGCCGCAGCCTCGAAAAAGGCTCCCGCGAGACGGAAACGCTGAGGGGGTACGAGCGATGGCAACTACGGAAAAAATGTCCAAGACCACGACCCCGACGCATTGGGACGCGGATATCCCCGTCAACTACGTGTACACCTACGGGCTCGCCGGCGAGGCCTTCTTCAGGGCGATCAAGGACCGCGGCACGTTCCTCGGGACGCGCTGCGACGCCTGCGACATCACGTACGTCCCGCCCAAGGCCTACTGCGACCGGTGCCTCGAGGCTCTCGACAAGTACATCGACGTCGGCACCGTCGGCTACGTCGACACGTTCACCGTCAGCTTCAAGAACATGGACGGTTCCGAGAAGCCCCGGCCGCGCATTCTCGCGATGATCAAGATCGAGGGCACGGACGGGGGCATTATCCATTACCTCGATGGGATCAGCATCGAGGAAGTGGCACTGGGACTGCCCGTGCAGGCGATCTTCAAGCCGAAGGCTCAGCGGAAGGGCGGCATCGAGGACATCATCGGCTTCGGGCCGGTGAAGCGGTAGAGCCGAAATACAACCACAAAGAGAAACGCCAGGGTGAGTGCGTTACCCTGGCGTTTCTTCCTGCAGCGGCATACGAAGGATGGGCTGAAATCGACTTGGAATTCAGCCCATCCCTGTGAGTCCCGAAGGCGTTTTGTGCGATCTTGCTGCTCAAGCTCCTTCGGCCTTACGACGCCACGTCGAGCCTATTCCCTTAACGATGGGGGGTCCCCGAACCCTTCTGACAACTGCAACCGCGGGCTCAAATCAGGCACACGTGTCGCGTATTGAAACAACTATATATCAATATCCGTGCCATTATGGAATCACCCCGCACCGGCTGTTGATATCATGCCATCCGGCGACGTCTCAACGGAAGACCGCCACGCGCAATCCATTGTAATAATGCTGGTTATCGGCGCGCCCCGAAGCGGCTCGATTCGGGTCGAGGCAATTGATTGTGCGCCGCGAGAATAGCGCGCCGCGGGCGGCTCTCAATAAAAAATTTTAACCAACGAGAGGGGTGCGTAAAATTAGTTTACTCAAATGGAAACGACGTGAACCGTGTTCGTCGAACCCTTTTTGGAGACAGGAATTCCGGCTGTCAGCACCACGCGGCCTCTGATTCCCGCCGCCCTCAGCCTCGCCTTCGCCGCGGCAAATACCTCGTCGCCCGGTTCGATCCGGTCCACCAGGATCGCCTGCACCCCCCACACGAGCCTGATCCGGCGCATCACGGCCGGGTCGCTCGTGAGCGCGACGATCCTGACCGCGGGGGGCCGGCAGCGGGCGATCAGCCTGGCCGTCGTCCCCGTATGAGTGAGGCACCCTATCGTGTGCGCCCCCGCATACCGGGCCGTCTCCACGGCCGCCGAGCAGACGGCATCGACCGTATCCATGGAGGACGCCCGGCCCGCGCACGAGCGCTCGCGCGCGTGACGTTCTCCATAATGCTCCGCCTCCTCGATAACGCGGGCCATCGTCCGCACGCTCTCGACGGGATAGAGGCCGACGGCGGTCTCTTCCGAAAGCATGAGGGCGTCCGCGCCGTCAAGCGTCGCGTTCGCCACGTCGCTCGCCTCGGCGCGGGTCGGGCGCTCCGAGCGCACCATCGACTCGAGCATCTGCGTGGCTACGATGACCGGCTTGCCCTCCGTGCGGCACTTGTCGATGATCCGCTTCTGCGCGGCCGGCACGCGCTCGAGCGGAATCTCGACTCCGAGATCCCCCCGCGCCACCATGACCGCGTCGGAAACGTCGATTATCCTGTCGATGTTGTCGAGCGCCTCGGGCTTCTCGATCTTCGCGACGACGAGAGCGCTCGATTTCCTCCCGGCGATGATCCGCTTCACGCGCATGACGTCGGCGGCGCTCCTCACGAACGAGACCGCCACGTAATCGACCCCCAGCGCGAGACCGAAGTCGAGATCGCCGCGATCCTTCGCGTTCAAGCCGCCCCCGATCCGCAGGCGCGGAACGTTCAGCCCCTTGCGCGACGTGAGGGTGCCGCCATGCACGATCCGGCACAGAATCCGCCGTCCGCGGATCTTCTCGACCTTGAGATGAATAATGCCGTCGGCGAGATACAGGTCGTCGCCCGGCCTGACCCTCGCGGGCAGAGAATCATAGGTGACGTGCGCCCGCCCCGCGTCGCCGGAGACCGCCTCCGTTGTGAGCACGAATGCCTCGCCCTCGCGCAGCGCCGCCTGGCCGTCCTTCATCTCGCCGATGCGGATCTTCGGCCCCGCGAGATCCTGCATGATCGCGATGTCCCCCTTGAGGCGTCGAAGCGTCTCGAAGACGTCCCGGTGCTCCGCGCGCGTGCCGTGAGAGAAGTTGAGCCGCGCGACGTCCATCCCCGCGGCAATGAGCTTCCCGAGCGCTTGCCTGCCGCGGCACGCGGGTCCGATAGTGCAGACGATTTTGGCTCTTCGCTCCATGCGGCACCTCCGATACAGGCATTGTAGCCGCAGCGCGCGCCAAATCAAGGGATTTGGTTGAAATCCGACCCGCCGATATGGTATCTATATCTAATCTCAAAAAGGCAGGAGAGGCGATCATCGTGAGACGGAAGATCTTGCACGTCATCTATTCGCTCTACCGCGGCGGCGCCGAGCGCGTCATAGAGACGCAGATTCTCGGCTCGGACAGAGGCCGCTTCGAGTATCTCGTCTGTGCGATCACGAGCGGCGGAGACCTGGTCGACCGGATGTCGAACGCCGGAGCGACCGTGTTCCGTCTCCGCAAACGGCACCGCGGCGACATAACGGCCGTGACGAAGCTCGCCGCGCTCATCCGCCGCGAGAAGCCGGATCTCCTCCACCTCCACAACTCGCCTGGCATGTTCTGGGGAACGCTGGCGCAGATAGTGAGCGGCACCGGGGTGCCGATCGTGCGAACCGAGCACAACCCGTATCGCCCCGGGGCGATGCCGACCCTGTACCGTTTCCTCTATCCGCGCTTCTCGGCCCGCGCGAGGAGGATCATCTGCGTCTCCGAACGCGTGAGGCAGTCGTACGCCGCGGAGTTTCCCAGGCTCGAGCCCAAGCTCGTCGAGATCGCCAACGGCATCCGTCTCGAGGATTATGAAAAGCTCCCCCCGCGCGCGGAGTGCCGCGCGCGGTTCAAGCTGCTCCCCGGCGCGAAGCTTCTCGGAACGGTCGGCCGCATGGTGGGCGTCAAGAATCACAAGCTCCTCATCGAGGCGCTCTTCCGCGTGCGCCAGACGGTTCCCGACGTGCATCTGGCCATCATCGGCGAAGGAGACATGCGCGAAGCCCTCGCCGCTTACGCGGCGGATCTCGGCGTGAGCGAATACGTCTCGCTCGTCAAGGAAACGCAGACAATCGACTATTTCTACGGCGCGATCGACATCTTCTGCCTCTCGTCCGATTCGGAGGGAATGCCGCTCACGCTCCTCGAGGCCATGGCCTCGGGGGTCCCGGTGGTCTCGACCGAGGTCGGAGGCATCCCGGAGATAATCGAGGACGGCAAGACCGGCCGCCTCGTGCCGAAAGGCTCGGCGGAGTTCCTCGCCAAACGCATCATAGAGCTGCTGCAGGATCCGCAGCGCGCCGCCGAGCTCGCATTGAACGGCCGCAGGATGGTGCACGAACGCTTTTCGTCGGAAAAGATGGTCCGCGCGACGGAGGCCGTCTACGAAGAGGTGCTGGCGAAGACCGCCTCGAAGCATTAGATTCACCAACATGCTGAAACGCAAACTCGGCGCAACCGACATGAATGTATCGGTGGTGGGCTTCGGCGGAATCCCGATCCAGGGAGTCCCGCCGGAGGAGGCCGACCGCATACTCAGGCGAGCGATCGAGCGCGGCATCAACTTCTTCGATAGCGCCCGCGGTTACACGAACAGCGAGGAAAAGATAGGTCACGCGCTCGAGGGCGTCCGCGATCGGATCTTCCTCTCCACGAAGTCGCTCTCGCGCAAGGCGCCGAAGCTCGCCGCGGAGATCGAGACGAGCCTCCGCAGCCTCCGCACCGAACGAATCGACCTCTACCAGATCCATTCCGTCGCCTCCCTCGACGATCTCGAGAGGGTACTCTCTCCGGGCGGCGCCTACGACGTCCTCGTCGACGCGCGCGCGGCCGGGAAGATACGCTGGCTCGGGATCACGAGCCACAGCCGCGAAGTCATGCTCAAGGCGATCGAGACGGGCCGCTTCGACACCGTGCAGTTCCCCTTCAATCCGATAGAGACCGAGTGGGAAGAGTCCGTCATCCCCGCGGCGCGCAAGGCGGGCGTCGGCACGATCTGCATGAAGCCTCTGGCCGGCGGCGCCCTCGTGAACCGTGAGCTCGCGCTGCGCTTCGAGCTCACGCGCGGCATGGACGTCGTGATACCGGGGATGGATTCGGTCGCGCAGGTCGAGGAGAACGCGGCGGTCGGAGAGAAGGTCATCCCCCCGGGCGAGAACGAGCTCGCCCGGCTCGAGGCCGAACGGGCCCGCTGGGGGGAAACGTTCTGCCGCCGGTGCGGTTACTGCATGCCTTGCCCGAACGGGCTCAACATCCCGTTCCTCTTCCTCATCGACGGATACTACACGCGCTACGAGCTCAAGGACTGGGCCCTCTCGCGCCTCGCGGGGCTCGACAAGAAGTTCGGCGACTGCGAGGCGTGCGGGGAATGTCTCGAAAAGTGCCCCTATAAGCTAGCCATCCCCGACATGATGAAGGCCGCCGCCAAGCGCGTTATCTGAGCGCGGGCGATAACCCCGGTCTCATTTTCCCGGCGGCGCCGGCGCGCTCCCTCGGGCCGCCTCGAGCCTTTCGAGCCTCTCAATCATCTTCTTCACGAGGTCGGCGCCGGTTTCGGCGGGACTCTTGAGCCCCGCGAGAACACCGATGTAACGTCCGATTCGAAACACCAGCACGTCCCCCTGCAGGGGATCGCTCGCGACGCCTATCACGCCCTCGTCGTTCGGGGCGCGGGTCATCTCCTGAAACGACGTCACGCGGGAGAGATACCAGTTGAGAGTATCCCGCGCGGCGGCGCCGTCCGCGAGAGTCGAGAGGTAGAGCTTCGCTTCGCCGCCAGCCAGTCCGTACGTGCCCACGAAG
>JAQTVX010000067.1 GCA_028706585.1 Candidatus Krumholzibacteriia bacterium
CCACTCTCATCCCCCTTGCGAGCCGCGGGAGGGCGCGATACAGCAGCGCATACCCCCGCACCGTCGCCGCGACGTTATCGGCGGAACAGGTGACCACCGCTGAGCATAGCCGAACGAGCGGCTCTATTGCAACCGTCACAAGCATCAGCGACGCCGACTCGACTCTATTGAAATGCTTGAATGCGTATAGAATGCGGCTCGACGTCGAAAGAAAGAGCCGTTCGGCCTTGACTCCTTCCGAGAGACCTCCCCCTTTGTGGAATGCGCGCGCCTCGGCGACGTAATAGCTTCCCCAGCCCGCGAGGCTCGCGCGATATGAAAAATCGACGTCCTCCAGATATACGAAGAATCGCTCGTCGAATCCGGCGAGCTTCTCGAACACAGCGCGCCTCACGAGGAAGAATGCGCCCGACACGTGGTCGACCGCGCGGCTCGCTCCGTGGTCCCACTCGCTCATGACGTACGCGGGAAAGATCCGCGAGGAGAGCCGGAAAAGGCCGAGAGCCCTCGAGACGCACCGCGCGAGCGACGGAAAACGCGCGCAGGAGCGGCTTACACGGCCGCGTTCGTCGACGAGAGCTATGCCGGCGATCCCGATCCCGCCATTCTCCCCACGAGCCATGAACGCGAGCGGCACGGAAATCGAATCTTCGAAGAGCTCCGTGTCTGGATTGAGGAACAGCAGATAGTCGGCACCGCTCGCGGAGGCGCCCTTGTTGCAGGCCGCGGCGAAGCCTTCATTGCAGTTGTTGCGGATCGTCACGATCGGCAGCGAAGGATACTCGAGACCATCCGCGGATCCGTCCGCGGAGGCATTGTCCACGACGACGACCCGTTCGAGACCGAACCCGTCGCGGCCGGCCTTCGCCAGCGAATCCAGGCATCGGCGAAGCTGTTCCCCCGCGTTCCAGTTGACGATGACGACGTCGAAATTAGCCATGGCGCACCTGATCCAGTATACCGGCGAGAGCCGCCGTCAACGCGCGCGCCTCGTAGCGGCCTGCGTCGAATCCCGTCCGAGGCGCCGGACGGCCTCTTTCGACGATCGCCGCAGCGAGCACGGGGCGAATCTCCCGCTCGTCGTCAGAGACGATCGCGGCGGCGCGCCCGGAGCGATCGAGAAGCCGCCGGGTCGCTCCATCCGGTATTATCGCGAGAATATACGCCCCCGAGGCGATGTATTCGTACAGCTTGCCACGAATGTAATACTGCGCCTCGGGGCCGGAATCGTAGAGCAGCAGAAGATCCGAACGGAGAACGATCCGCAGCGCGTCTTCGCGGGCGATCGGTCCGCTCATCGAGATCAGTTCGCCGAGACCGTATGCCTCGATCGCGCGCGCGATCTCGGGATGCATGCTCCCTGCGAGAATTATCCTGCAGTTGCGCTTCGTTACGAGCCCGGCGCGTTCGAGGCTCGCGACGGCGTCGAAAAAGCCTTTCGGAAATGAGGGCTCATCGGTGCGCCGGCTGAATGTCCCCACGTGGCTCATGACGAAAACGCCGTCCCCGACACCCGGAAGGATTTCATCGCGGGCTATAGACGAGCGGGCCGCATCGAGCTCCTCGGCGTCGTAGCCGTTCGGAATCGCGTGAATCCGCGGCGCGCACGCCGGGTACATATCCCGATACCGCGCCGCCGCCTCCTCCGTGTTCGCTATGATCGCATCCGCGTGCTGGAAACAGTCGCGCTCGATCCGTTTCTCGATGGAGAGCCTGACCCCCGGGGTCCTCAGGTACCAGTTGAGCGGCTCGAGCGTCCACGGATCCCTGAGGTCCATTATCCACGGCTTCCCGGTGAGCTTTCTGAGTGCGAGAGCGAGAACGTGAGCCGACGCAGGGGGCGAAGACGTGTAGATCGCGTCCGCCTGCCCGCGGCGCAGCATCGCGAGCGCTGGTGCGAAGGCGAGCGCGGCCCAGCGAACGTGCTTGTCCGGAATGAGAATCCATTTCTCGACGAAGCGAATAAAGGCGCCTCGAAGCCCGGCGCAGGCATGCGCGGCCGGAACGCGCTGCGCCGGCGCCCGGGCGTCCGAGCGATCTTCCATCCGATCGCGCGAACGTCTGAACAACTCCCCGACGCGCACGACCTCCTCGCCGCCGCGTCCGCCCTCCGCTCCCCACCGATTCGTGGTCAGGACCACGCTTTCCCAGCCAAAATCGCCCAGGTGCCGCGCGAAGCGCGCGCTCCGCTCGACCCCTCCGCTCACCTCGGGGGGATAGTGATAGCAGAGCATCAGCAGCTTCTTCCGTTTCCTGTCATCCATGGCTCAGGAATCACCCGGGCCCGAAGACCGTCTCGCAGCGGCGACGACGGCGCGCAGCGGAACCCCGAGTGCCTTCAACAACATCCATCCCGCATCCCTCGTCTTCGGATGAATGAAGCACGCAAGGACGCCGGCGGAGGCATAGGAGATCACGGTCGCGATCGCCGCGCCGATACCGGCATAGCGCGGGATGAGGATCATATTGAACGCCACATTCACGACGGCCCCGACGCCGTTCGTTATGAACGAGAAAATGAGAAGATTCTCCGTGATGAACCAGCGTCCGAGCGCCTCCCTGAGAAAGAAGAATACGCCGGCCCAGGTGAGAATCGACAGCATCGTGCCCGCACGCGCATACTGTTCTCCGAAGATGAGCACTACTGCGAAGTGGGCCGCGAAGGTCATGATGACGGCGACCCCGAGGGAAATCCACGCGAGAAAGTCGTAGAGCTGCTGGAAGCGTTTCCGGTACGCCGCCTCGCCCAAGGCCTTGCCTTGCACCAGAAAAGGGAAAGCCGACATCGAGACGACGGATGGGACGAAATACCATGCCTCGGACACCTTCACCGCCGACGAGTAGATGCCCACCTCGCTCTGGCTGACCATCTGGCCGAGCATGACCTGATCGATCTTGAGGTACACGACCGCAAACGAGCTCGCAAGGATCATGGGCCACCCGAGATTCAGGAGCTGCTTCGATCGCTCCCAGCTCACTCGCCATTTCTTGATGTCAAAACCGCGCGCCCTGTACACGACGACGAGACCGATCGCGCCGAGAATCGTCTCCAGCGCCCAGCCCCAAGCAAACGCCGCGAGCGGCGCGTTGGTGAGAATGAAGAAGATCAGCAGAATATTCTTGATGACGAGGGCCGCGCTCTCGGCATAAACGGCGTATCTCGATTGAACTCTGGCCTGGAACCAGAGATCGATCGCATCGTACGCCATGAATATCATTCCGAAAGAGATGATCGTGGCAAGCGTTCTCGTGGCGGTGTCACCCGGGCGCAGAAGCGCGATGGCGAGCACGACGACACCCATGCTGGCGGCGCCGCCGAGAAGCCGCAGAACGAAGGTGGTACCGAGGATCTCGTCTTTCTTCTCCGGCGCACGGACGATCTCCTGAACCACCACTCCCTCGAGGCCGAGCCGCATGATCGGCCCGACGAGAAAGACGAAGGCTATCGCATAGTTGAGAATACCGAACTTCTCCGGCCCGAGGTATCGCGCGAGCCAGGCCGTGACGAAGAGCGCGAAGAGTATGCGGAGCACCTTCGGGATGAAGAGCCATCCGGTGTTGACCGCGATGCTCCTGAGGACGGAGCCGATTCTGAATTTACCGTTCATCGATCAGACTATCTTGAGCCTCGGAGCCGCCCAACTACCGTCGATCCTTTCCGCTGACGGGGTCGAGATACATCGCATCGGCCCGCGCTCTCTCGCCCGGGCGCACGATGCAAGAAAACGGATTGTATCAGAGTTACATCCCCCTAGGCAACGCCAGTTCGAGAGGCTCTGAAACCGCTGTCGGGCCGCTGAATCGGCGTGGGAATTGCCTTGACCGAGAGGGCACGTGCTACTATCGTACTCATTGATAAGTAATAAACTTGCGCATGTCGAGGCGCCCATGATGAACCAGCAATCCCGGAACCTGATTTCAGGCCTTTTGCAATCCGTCGATAGATATCCCGAGCGCCTCGCCCTCGATGTGGGAAGGCGAACGTTTACCTACCGGGCGCTACTGGAGGCGGCCTCATTGCCGGCCGAGCGGATTACAAGGAATTCATCAGGAAGTTCGAGTTTTACAAACCGTGAGCGATCCATATGAATCTCGGCATGCTGCAGAGAGCGTTTCTCCGGCATCGTTACGTGAAGAACCGCCCCGCCTATGAAGGGCTTCTCAGGCACATAGACGCGCACGGCGACGTCTGGAAGGCGCCGCAGCGGGATGTGGCCGCTTGGTGGGAGGCGCGGCAGGTCGCGGCGCTCGATCTCCGCGTGGCGGAGCGAGAGACGCTCCAGATCGGCTGCGCCCTGGAAGGCGCCGTCGTGGAGATCGACGGCGGCGAGCTGCGAATTCCCCCATTCACGCATCCTATTTCCGCGAGCCAAGCCCCCGGCGCGATCGAGATCACGTTCCACTGCGGCTCGGCCGACCAGGACTTCGCCATGGAGGTGTTCGGACACCTGGGCTATCGCCACATCGTGCCCGCATACCTGAACGACGCGGCGGACATAAGGAAAGAGACGCTCGAGCCGATCTACGCGAGGCTCCGTGAAACTGCCGCCGCGCACCAGCGCTACGGGGATGAGGATCTCTCCTCCCTGCGCTCGGTCATCCGCTCGGCGCACCAGAGGCGTGGCATCCCCGATCTCAGGCTCTGGACGCTCCCTCATCGAAAAGGCCGCCCCTATCGCGTCTGCGTGAGCCCCCGCTTCGACGTTGACAGGGCAATCGTCAACATGCCTCTGATCCACGACCTCGAAGGCCCGTATGGAATGCGGAGCACGGCGTACGTGCGGCCGTGCGGACCCTTCTACGGGGCGCGAGAGATCAGGCGATACCTGAAGAGGCTCGGCGGGAACGAGATCGCCCTCCACGGCGAGTTCGTGACGACGGCCGGGCGCTTCGGCGACGAGTTCAAAGCGGCGGCGGGCGAAAAACGGCTCCTGGAGTTCATCACGGGGATGGAGGCGGCGGGGATCTGCATGCACGGCGGAGAGCTGAGCTCCAACATGTCGAATAACACCAGGCCAGCGATCGAGGCTGCACGATTCAAGTATGAGACCCTGTACCGCAACGGCTACTTTCTCCCGCTCCACCTCCCGAGCGGAATGGGAACGCTGCGAACGCTCAGCATTGGACAGCATTTCGCCGACCTGAACGTCAAACCGGGCCCCGGCTTCGCCGACGAGCTCCTCTCGGCCTTCATCGATCGCTTCTCCAAGGCCGTTGCGGCGGGAGGCTTTTTCGTACCTGTTCTCCACCCGCTTTTCTTCGATTTTGCACATTACCTGGCCGACGTGGAGAATCTTTTCCGCCTCGGTGCGTACATGCCGAAATACGCCGCCTCGGTGGCGCGCATGCGCCGCGGCCAGAGCTATCTCAACAAGACCTATTGAGGATGGACGCCGGTCGCGCCCCACGGGGAAACTTATGCTTGCTCGTCGAGAAGTTCCCGGAGCCGCTTTCGATCGACTTTTCCATTCGCGCTGAGAGGAAGCGTGTCCATCCTGAGAATGCGCTTTGGAACCATGTAGGCGGGAAGTCGCCTTGTCATTCCGGCCTTCACTGCGGAGTCGGTCAGAGAGCAATTCGTTACGAACGCGATCAAGCCGACGGCTATTCCATCTTGGATCGGCCATGGGAGCACCGAAACAAGATCCGAACCCGTCACCTCACGCAGATGGCTTTCAACGTCTTCGAGCTCGACCCGGTATCCTCGAATCTTCACCTGATTGTCGACGCGCCCGAGGTGATGCAACTTCCCATTGGCGCCTTCAACGCCCCGGTCACCCGTGAGATACCACCGGCCCACGCCATAAACCGGATGCTTCTTCACGGGATAACGGCGCGCCGTCAACTCGGGCTCGTCAAGGTAGCCCGGAGTGATTTGGGGCCCGGAGAAGGCAAGCTCCCCCTCTTCTCCCGGTGAAGCGAATGAACCGTCGGAGAGAACCACCGCCGCCTGCATTTCAGGATAAGGAATCCCGATGGGCACGAATCCGCGCCCATCCGCATCGGCGCCGGGCGAATAACGCTCAAAGGTGCACATCACCGTCAATTCCGTCGCGCCGAAATGATTGTCCACCTTGCTCTGAGGCGCCGCCATCTGCCACGTCTGCGCCGTCAACGTTGACAGCGCGTCGCCCGAAAACAGCGTAAAGCGGATTGAGGGAAATATCGCGTCACGCAGGATCCTGAGCTGCTGAAGCACCGACACGACCGATGGAACCGATGACCAAACGGTAATCTCGTTTTCCCGGATGAATTGCGAAGGTGCGACGCGCTGAGCTTCGGGAACGATCCAGAGCGATGCTCCCGCGCCCCACGCCACGAACATCTCATGAACCGAAAAATCGAACGAGATTTCTGAAAACTGCGAAAAACGGTCCTCCGGTGTGAATTGATAGAAGGTCCTGATACCTCGCAAATAGGCCGCAACATTCGCGACCGTCACGATCACGGCCTTTGGAGGACCGGTTGTACCCGACGTGAACAGCAGATAGGCGGGGATTTCTCCCGAGACACGAACCGGTTCGCGGAGAGGTTCCATGGCGTTCAGCTCCGAGGCTTTCGATATCGAGAGCTCTTCAATCTCAATGGAACCGCAGGGCGCGAGCACCTTCTTGGGCAGGAAGTCGCGCATCGCTTTCGTGATGCAAGCCGCCCCATTCTTGTCGATGATCAAGGCATCGAGGGGCACTCTTTTCAGGAGAGTTACAAGACGATCCTCGGGGGTCTTGATATTGAAGGGCACGTACGTATGCCCAGCCCACACCGTGCCCAGGATCCCCCCAACCGCCTCCAGACTGCGAGCTGCGAGAATTCCCACCCGGAATTCATTCTTCGGACCGGCGGCAGCGCGGAGCCAGGCGGCCACTTTCCCGGCAAAGGAGCCAAGTTGCTCATAATCGTACGGTGTGCCATCCACCACGAGCGCAGTTCGCCGCGGGTCCTCTTGGAGCTTCTGGTAGAATTCAAGTGCAAGGTTGTGTTCCATCTTCAACGTTCCTCCTGCTGCATTCTAAAATGGCAAGAGTTGAATCGCTCCGGCAATCAACGCATTCGCCGAACACTGCATCCTTCCATGCCCGAAAGACAGCGCAGAAGGTGGATGATCTTCATGTCCATGAGACCGTTCTGGACCGCCAGTCGCCCGGAAAGTGAGTCTTCCTGGCCCGACCTCAAGAACCATCTTCTAATTTAGTGCGCGACGATATCACACCGAAAAGAGCTCCGCAACAGCTTTCTCGGCATTGCGGCGAGATCCCAGACGACCTCGACGTTGATCTCCCGCGATGCGCAGCAGCCAAGATCTTGGGGCCACTTCGGAGAGCACGAATAGAAATTCATGGCACCGGCATGAGGCTTATGATATAGTTTTTCGCGGTGCTTGAAAGGCACCCACTGAAACAGTCCAGCAATCTGGAATGCCGCTCGATACCCGGGAGAGAGAATCATGAGCGTGGTCAAGGCCGAGGATGTCAAGAAATTCGTCTTTTCTTACCTGGAGGATTCGTTCAGGGATATCAATGTAGCCGAGGAGACTATTGCCGACGATTTCGACCTCATGAAGATGGGGATCATAGATTCAATGGGACTCATTGAGCTCACCTCCGCCATAGAGAACCACTTCAATATTGAATTGGATTTCGAAACCATGGACGCGAATTACATCACGGTCATGGGCCCATTGTGCCGCTACATAGAAGAACAAACGCGGAGCGGAACTGAGTGATGAGTTGTGATTAGACGACTTCAACGCTACGCGAGAGGGTTCAAGAACAGGATTTTGCAGCACGCAGCCAGATTCATGCCCGGAGCGACTTCCTTTCGAGTGTGGTGCCACAGGATGCGCGGCGTGAAGATGGGAAAGAACGTGTGGCTCGGATATGATCTGATACTCGATACGGAATTTCCGGACTGGATCTCCATGGGCAACAATGTTGAGGTCAATATGCGGACCACCATGATCGCCCATTTTCACAACATTCCCGGCCAATTGAAAGTCCCCGAAGATCAACGCATTACGATAAGACTCGAAGATAATGTCTTCATCGGCCCCGGCGTCATCATACTTCCCAACGTGGTTATCGGACAGGGTGCGGCGATCACCGCTGGGAGCGTCGTCACAAAGAACATCCCTCCGATGACGCTCGCCCAGGGAAATCCGGCCGCGCCCATCGCAACGCTCGGGATGCCTCTTGCAGGCAGGATCGACTACAAGGAATTTCTGAAGAAGCTCAGGCCATACAAACCGGCAAGATAGCTCGATGCATCCACCTCCTGATCCGACGCTCTCAATGGGCCTTCTTGAGGTGATTTCACCCGCCGCGTTCATTCGGCTAGCTCGACGCAACCGTCCGAAAGGCGCGCAACCCGGCATTTGTCAAGAGCCGCGCCGGGATGTTATAATAATAGGTGGCGCTTGAACATTCGAGGAGGACATCGATGTTTCGCAAACTCGTCTTCGCCGCCACCCTGCTGGCCGCGGCGGCTCCGACGCTCGCTCAATCCCCCTTCGAGGAGATTCACGGCGACGTTCTGAGTAAAATGGAACTGATGAGGGCACGCAAGTCGTCTGCTGCCACTCCACTCCTTGCGCCGCAACCTACTTCCAACCAGCTCCTCTACGACGTCCTCCATTACACGATCGACGTCGCCATCGATCCGACAGCGAAGGTCATCGAAGGAAGCGTCACGGTCAGAATCACGCCGATCTCGGGAACGCTCGATTCTATGGAGATCGACGCTGACGACGCGCTCACGATATCGCTCGTGCGGGTGGCTGCCGGAGACACACTCGCATGGGTTCGATCGACAGGACTGCTTACGGTCAAGTTCCCCGCCGTCATCTCTCCCGGAGACACGATCGACGTGGAGATACTCTACGGCGGGAGCCCCTCATCCTCGAGCGATCCTGGGCTTTTCTTCTCCTCGGCGGCCGGATATCCGCTCATCTACTCCC